>JBCBIN010000443.1:0-3335 GCA_038524555.1 Cyanobacteria bacterium J06623_7
GAATAGACGACGTTTAGAATTAACTCTGTCGTAGCTCTAAGCTCTAAGCTCTAAGCTCTAGGCTTTGAGTCTAGCTGTATCTTTCAGGACAAATAGATTACTGTTAGAATTTATGATTCAAATCAGCAACGCCCGAAATTTTAAGATCGATCTATCTCATTACCGAACTGTCGCTAAAGACGCGATCTAAAGTTTTATCTTCTAAAACTCGCCCCGTACCCAAGACGACACATTTTAGTGGTTCGGCAGCGATATGAGTGACGATACCTGTTTCGTGGCTAATTAAAACATCAATCCCTCGCAACAAGGCACCTCCCCCGGCAAGCATAATACCGCGATCAATAATATCTGCCGCTAAATCTGGTGGAGTTTGTTCGAGAGTACGTTTAATAGCTTCGACAATGTTGCGGACTGATTCTTGTAAACATTCGCGAATTTCTGTTTCGCAGACTTCGACGGTGCGAGGTAAACCGGAAAGCAGGTGCAAACCACGAACTTCTATAGTGCGATCGCTATCATCTACGGGATATGCCGAACCGATCTTAAACTTAATTTTTTCGGCTGTATTTTCGCCAATTGCCAGCTTATGGGCTTTCTTTACCTGATTGACAATGGCTTCGGTTAATTCATCTCCAGCAATGCGAATCGATTCGCTAATTACCTTACCTTGAGAACTAATCACGGCTACTTCTGTAGTTCCCCCACCGATATCGACAATCATGTTGCCCGTTGGTTCAGAGACAGGCAAACCAGCGCCAATAGCTGCTGCGAGGGGTTCTTCAATTAAATCTACTTCTCTCGCTCCGGCATTAGAGGCGGCTTCAATTACGGCGCGCCGTTCTAGCTTGGTAACGCCACTGGGAATGCCAATGACCATGCGCGGATGTACGAGAGGGTTACCTTCAAAAGACCGCTTAACAAACTCGTGAATCATGGCCTCGGTCGCGTCAAAATCGGCAATCACACCATCTTTAAGGGGACGCAAGGCAGCAATATTTTCGGGGGCGCGTCCCAACATTAACTTAGCTTCTTGACCAAAGGCGCGGGGATTTTCGGTTTTGCGCTCGATCGCCACGACAGAAGGCTCTTCCAAGACGATGCCCTTACTAGATATATAGACCAAAGTGTTCGCTGTACCCAGGTCGATGCCCATGTCCCGCGAAAGATTAAAACGATTAAAAAAACCCACTGTAGTATTTCGCTCCGCAGATACTAATAACGCATTGATACAAGTCGAGTCTAATCTACTCTTTATATAGTAGTTAGTCTAAGAGAAAATATACCTAAATCTTTAAATCTGTTTACTATCGGCCCGGCAGATCTCGATGCAATTGTTTTCGAGTAGGATAGAGATCGAAACATCTTTGGTCAACTGAGTTTCAGACTGCAACTTAGCAGCCAACAGAATTGACAAACAAAATTTTGGTTCCCTCGGCAACCTCATTTTTACTTAGGTAGCAACACATAAGTAATCTTTGCCATACCCAAATCGAAGGGATGACTTGAAGCAAATATGAAAATATCTTGGACTCGTAAATCTAAACTGCTGGTTTTAGCGATCGCCTTTTGCGCCTCGGCGCTCTTATTTGTTGGTACAAGCTTACTTTGGCGCAGTCAAGATGTGCTCTATTTGGCAGTAGCGGGCCCTACCGCAGAAGATAATGTGGCGGGACAGCAAATGGTGCGGGGAATCGAACTCTATCTTAATCGTCTTAACCATGATGGCGGCATCAATGGAAAAAAAGTCGAACTAAAGATTTTTGACGATCGCAATGATCCACAAGTGGCGAGGGAAGTAGCGACTAAAATTACGGAATCTACTGCGGCACTGGCTGTGTTGGGACATTTTTACAGCTCTACTTCTTTAGTAGCGGGAGAAGTTTATCAACAGGGAGGAATACCCGCAATTTCGGCTTCGGCTACTGCCGATCTGGTAACTCAAAATAATAATTGGTATTCTCTCGTTATTTTTAGCAATCGTCTCCAGGCTAAATTTATTGCTAACTACGTACACCAAGTTTTAGCTCAGTCCAACGCCAGCATTGTCTACAGCGATGATGATTATGGTCAAACTCTGAGGGATTCTTTTCGAGATACTTTTACCGGCTTGGGGGGGAATATTGTCTATCAGTGGGGAATTGATGTCGATGCCGCCAATTTTGCCCAGCAGCAACAGCAGATTATGACCGATCTGCAAACCCAGGCTAAACCGCCGGGAATAATTTTTTTTGCCACCCACAATGATGATGTTGTGGAGCTAATTGTGCAAATGAAACGACGGCAGCTAGACTATCAAGCCATTGGGTCGGATTCTTTGGGTAGTGTGGCTTTTGCCCAGAAGTTCCGGGCATATCCGGAAGAGCTAGCCCAGCCTGGCTATTTTTCTGACGGTATTTTTGCCGTGTCGCCAATTATTTTTGATGTTGCTAACGCACAGGCGCAGCGGTTTCGCAACGAGTACATTCTCAAATATGATTCCGAACCCGGTTGGGCGGCGGCTACCTACTATGATGCTGCCTCCATTGCCGTTAATGCGATCGCCAGGGCTAACTTAACTAATGAGATCGACTTGGCTACAGCGCGTACCAAAGTTCAGCAGGCTCTTAACCAGACCAATTCTCCAGATACAGCGGTAAGGGGACTAAACGGCAAGCTGTATTTTGAACCGGGAGGAGATTTTGATAATTCTATCTATATCGGTACCTTTAGCCAGCAACAATTTATTTCAGCTTTTACCCAACTACAGCCCATTGAAAACCTCAAAACTGTAGAAAATCTGGCGGCAGAATTAGCCGATGGTCGAATTTTAAAAGTAGACGGCAAGTATCGCTACCGCACCAACATTGTCTATACGGGGATTGATATTAATGAAATTAGAAATCTCGATGAGAAAACTTCTTCCTATCTCATGGATTTTTATCTCTGGTTTCGCTGGCAGGGCGATATAGATGCAGACAAGATTGAATTTTCTAACTACGGTACGAGTCGCATGGATTCGGGAGATAAGCTAGAGTTGGACGAGGCGATCGATAGCGAAGAAGTAGATGGGGTTAAGTATCGAGTCTATCGGGTTAAGGCGGATTTTCAGGAAGAGTTTTGGTTTCATGATTATCCTTTTGATCGCCAGAAACTAGCGGTCAGATTTCGTCACGCCAATCAAACCAGGGATAATATTGTTTATGTCGTCGATGTTGTGGGGATGCGCGACACTGTTGCCCAAGAAGTATTAAATAACTGGCGCGAATCAAAGGTTTTTGACAGGGAGCATCCCACTTTTTAATTAAGCATAAATGCTCGGGTTAATTTCTTTGTTCAAATAAGCACAGCGGAGCCTC
>JBCBIN010000444.1:0-3330 GCA_038524555.1 Cyanobacteria bacterium J06623_7
CATGAGAATGTTACATACGATGCTGCGCGTCGGCGATTTAGACAAGTCGATCGCTTTTTATACCGAAATTTTAGGCATGAAAGTATTACGCCAGAAAGACTATCCCGGAGGTAGATTTACCAATACCTTTGTAGGTTATGGCGATGAGAAAGACAATACTGTACTCGAACTTACCTATAATTGGGACACATCGGAGTACGATCTGGGTGAAGGATACGGACATATTGCTTTAGGCGTGGATGATATCTACGGTACTTGCGATCGCATTAAAGCCCAGGGAGGCAAAGTAAGCCGCGAACCTGGCCCCATGAAGCACGGTACTACCGTCATCGCCTTTGTTGAAGATCCAGATAGCTATAAAATCGAACTGATTCAGCTGGGTACTCAAGGTTCGGTCAAACAAGAAGCCGCAGCAACCGCATAAGTATTGTCGATTGGGTGAGGGATATAAATCTCTCACAGATAGTTTTTCCTGATGCTTAATGCGGGAGATCTGACTCTGATGTTATTGGCGATCGCTAATGTTACGAACTCACCTCTAAGTCGCATTAGTTCAATTGGTGATTCATTGTAAACTAGTTTTTGCTCACGATTAGAAGGGTAATCATGGAGATAGAATATCCAGAAGACTTAAAGTATCTCGATAGCCACGAATATGTCCGCTTTGATGGAGAAATTGCCACGATTGGCGTTAGTGCTTTTGCGATCGACCAACTCGGAGACGTAGTGTTTTTAGAACTACCAGAAGTTGGCGATGCGGTAGAGACAGGGGAAACTATCGGCACGATTGAATCGGTCAAAGCAGTAGAAGATCTTTATCCTCCAGTATCAGGAACGGTAATCGAGCGCAATGAAACGGCGATTGATGCCCCCGAAACTTTAGCCGAAGATCCCTATGGAGAAGGATGGTTGATTAAAGTGAAGGTAGATAATCCCGATGCAGAATTAGAAGATGTCCTTTCTGCTAAAGAATATCGTGCCCAGGTTGAAGGGATGGAAGAGTAACCCAGATGTAATATGATTTATTGTGATAGTCCCGCGTAACTTAGCGAAATATCGGCGTGGTTAATTAAATTCCTGACAAATTGGCTACTCCTAAAGTCAAGAGAATTTGTTACTGTTTATTACAAATCGCTCATAAAAGTGGTTGAGCCTCAAATACGGGCAATGCCACCCTTTTTTTATCTAAAAGCTTAATTAAAAAACTCATATGGTTAATCTAGATTTTGCTGCGTCATCCCAGAAAACAACGACACAGAAATCTGCGCCCGACATAAGTACCAGCACCGATGTTTTTGCGCGCCGGCATATTGGTGTAAGTCAACAGCAGATTAAGGAAATGTTGCAGACATTGGGAATCGATAGCTTAGATGCTCTCATCGCCAAAACTGTCCCGGCATCAATCCTGCGTTCTAAGCCATTGCAGCTACCGGCGGCTCAAAGTGAAGCAGCGGCACTAGAAAAACTTCAGGCGATCGCCAGTAAAAATCAGGTATATCGTTCATTTATCGGTCGAGGTTACCACAACTGCATCACTCCGGCAGTAATTTTGCGTAACATACTAGAAAATCCTGGCTGGTATACTTCCTACACTCCCTATCAGGCTGAAATCGCTCAGGGAAGATTAGAGGCGCTGCTCAATTATCAAACGATGATTGTGGATTTAACTGGTTTAGAGATTGCCAACTCTTCCTTACTCGATGAAGGTACAGCCGCCGCTGAAGCCATGAGCCTGAGCTACGGAGTCTGTAAAACCAAGGCTAATGCTTTTTTTGTTGATGCTGGCTGTCATCCCCAGACGATTGAAGTGGTTAAGACTCGCGCTTTACCGTTGGGTATTGAAATAATTGTCGATGATTACGCTAATTTTGACTTTTCTACGCCGATTTTTGGCGCATTACTTCAGTATCCGGCTACGGACGGTACGATTAATGACTATAGCTCTTTTATCGAGCGAGTTCACGCCGCCAAAGCTCTAGCTACCGTTGCCGCAGATATTTTAAGCTTAACGCTCTTGACCCCACCGGGAGAATTTGGAGCCGATATTGCCGTGGGCAGCACCCAGAGATTTGGTGTACCTCTTGGTTACGGTGGCCCTCACGCAGCTTATTTTGCAACTAAGGAAAAATACCAGCGACAGATTCCCGGACGAATTGTCGGCGTTTCCAAAGATGTTCACGGTCAGCCAGCGTTACGTCTAGCGCTACAGACTAGAGAGCAGCACATTCGCCGCGACAAAGCGACCAGCAATATCTGTACGGCTCAGGTATTACTGGCGGTAATTGCCTCCATGTATGGGGTCTATCATGGTGCGGCCGGAATTAAGGCGATCGCCGAACGGGTTCATTTACTTACAGCCAGTTTAGCTACGGGGTTAAAGAAGTTAGGCTATGAAATTAGCAATCAGTCCTTCTTTGACACGATTAAGGTCGAGACGGGTGCCAAAAGTGCGGCAGAATTAATGCAAGCAGCAGCAGCACGGCAAATCAATCTACGTTGGCTCGATACCCAAGCGATCGGGATTGCCCTCGACGAAACAGTCACAGAGCGGGATTTAGTCCAAATTTGGCAAGTATTTGCCGGCAGTAATGAACTACCCTTCGCTCCTAAGGAGTTAATTAATAGCCAGTCAGCAGTTATCAAGCAGCAGCAGTTACGCACTAGTTCCTATCTCACTGAAGAAGTGTTTAACCGCTACCATTCCGAGACAGACTTATTGCGCTATCTCCATCAGCTAGAGACCAAGGACTTGTCTTTAACGACCTCAATGATTCCTTTGGGTTCCTGCACCATGAAGCTTAACGCCACTGCCGAAATGATTCCCGTTACCTGGTCGGAGTTTGGCAGTATCCATCCCTTTGCGCCCATTCAACAGGCTCAAGGCTATCTAGAACTATTTCAAGAGTTAGAAACCTGGCTCTCCGAAATTACCGGTTTTGCGGGGATTTCCCTCCAGCCCAATGCAGGTTCGCAAGGGGAATATGCCGGGCTTCAGGTGATTCGTCAATACCATCAGTCTCGGGGAGAGGGACATCGCCATATCTGTCTGATTCCCGAATCGGCTCATGGAACTAATCCCGCCAGTGCCGTGATGTGTGGCATGAAGGTAGTAGCGGTTAAGTGCGATCGCGACGGTAATATCGACCTCAAGGATCTACAGCAAAAAGCTGAAAAACACCAAGATGATCTGGCGGCGTTGATGGTAACTTATCCTTCCACCCATGGCGTCTTTGAAGCAGAAATCAAGAGTATTTGTGCAATCGTCCATCAATACGAAGGTCAAGTCTACATGGACGGTGCCAACATGAACGCTCAGGTTGGTCTATGTCG
>JBCBIN010000445.1:0-3325 GCA_038524555.1 Cyanobacteria bacterium J06623_7
TATTAGAAATACGGGGATAGTTCCAGTCGATTTATAATATCCGACATGCAATCCAGAGTTTCATCATTCTTAAGACGTATATCTCACCATAGAAGACATGCATTTTTAAGCATTATTGTTCTTGAGTCGTATCCCTTAACAGCAAACGTTTCTCCGCTCTGGCGATCGCCTTATAGGTTTGAGCTAGTGCCGCAGGTTCGACAGAAATCGCATCAACTCCCCATTTAATTAGGCGTTCGATCACCTGGGGGTATTCTACCGGAGCCTGACCGCAGATACTACATGCAATACCCTGTTGGTGAGCCGTATGAATTAACTGCTCGATCGCCCGCTGCATGGCTGCATGGTTGGCATTTAAACCGAGCCGCTCGAATTCGTTTTGTTCTCTGTCTACACCTAAAATTAGCTGAGTCAAGTCGTTGGTGCCAATCGCAATTCCCTGTACCCCTGCTTTGACATATTCTGGCAGCAAGAAAATTACAGAAGGAACCTCTGCCATAATCCAAATTTGTAGGTTAGTTCCTGGGTTTAAGCTCAGGTGAGCGAGACGACTCTGGCAAAATTTAAATTCATCGACGCTACGGATAAAGGGCAAAACAAGATTAAGGTTATTGTAGCCTTCGGCGATTGCCATCTTCAGGGCGGTTAACTCTAGGTCGAAAAGAGTTGAATCTAGCAAATAGCTAGCAGTACCCCGCTGACCCAATCCAGAATTATCATTCCGGGCATATAGATCGAGAGAGCGATAAAATACCGGACGGGGAGCAAAAGCGGCGGCAAAATCACGCAGATGAGCGACTAGAGTGCTCACAAACTGTTGTTGAAATGAGTCTTGCCACTGGGCGAGAGTCTTATCCGCCAGGAAATCTGCCAGCAGTAATTCCGAACGTAGTAAGCCCACCCCATCTACCGCTAGCTTACTGGTAGCAGCAATACTTTCTGGTTGAGAGAGATTGACCATCAACTTGGTGGCAATAGAATACGTCGGCGATAATAGGGGTTTGGCCGCAGGATAATAAGGTTGAGCTTGAGTTGCACTATAAACCTTACCGCGATCGCCATCAAGTAAAACCAGAGCCCCCGGAGACAGTATATTAGTGGCGTTGGTAGCGTTGACAATCGCCGGAATATTTAACTCCCGAGCTACGATTGCCCCATGACTATTTTTCCCTCCCGTTTCCGTGATGATACCTTGAAGCTGCTTGATTAAATGTATCTGTTCTGGTTCAAGCTGTTTGGTTACCAAAATCGCCCCCGCTAGACTTGATTCGGTTGCCGTTTTAAGGTCGGGAACAATGACTAATTTGGCATGTACGATGCCCCTAGATACGGCAATACCGGAAATTAGCTCTGGGGTTGGAGACTGTCCGAGAGTAAACTCCCCGGTTGGGAGAACGATCTCCGAGACAAGACGATCGCTCAACTGAGTAAAATAATATTGGGTGACGGTGGGAGAATACTCAATAGCCGTCCAGGTGGCATATTTGAGGTGGGGATACTGAGCTAAAACTCCCTGCATCTGCCGTATTAATTGATTGATCGCCTCGGTTTTTAGGGTATAGGCTGTCGCTTGGCTCTCTGCTACTAAATAAGTTTCTAGGCGATCGCAAGCCTGGGCATCTAGTTCCGGAGGTTTGAGACGATAGGCATAGTTTTTGTGACCCAGGTGCCGAACCACAATTTCCCCTAGCTGGCGATCTATATAGTAGCTATCTGGCTCTACATCTCCCTGACGACAACTCTGATCCAAACCCCAAGTCGCCTCAATCCGAATCAGCTTATCATTAAGAGCCAGGGTTCCCGAAGCCACCGCTTCCTTTAGAGGTCTAATTAAAATCGCTAGGTTGATTTCTCCCACCTGCAGACCCAATTTTCGTAGATAGATGAGGCTGCTGGCGCTCAATACGTCGGCCCAGATCGCTTTAACCGCCATACTTAGAGCAACGGGATGGCAATTACAGGTGAGGGATTTTCCCAGGTCAACCCCATTAATGGTGACGAAGGGACTGCTGAGATAGGGTTGGAGGATTAACTCCCGAGAATTTAACTGTTGGGCGGCACGAAAAATTTGCGATCGCCACATATCGGGCATGGGAGTATCTTTGATCGCTTGACGGTTGTGCTGCGAAACTGTCTGAAGTTGGCGATAGTCTGGTTCCCCTTCCTCGAATAACAAGGCAATCTCCGTTAGAGACAAAAACTCGCGCCACCAGAGATTGCTCAACACAAAGCCAGGTAAAACCGGATGTTCTTCCTGAAGTAGCTGGCTGAGAACATAAAGTTTGTTCCCTACCAGCGATCGCTCCTTAGCTTGAATTTGTGACAGCCAATAGATTTCCACTGCCTTAAGTCACAGCAGCCAGTTCTTGTTTGAGGGAACTTTTGGTCAATACCTCATCACTTAGTTTCATAAAGGCTTTTGAACCACCAGAATTGGGCATTGCCAGAGTAACGGGCGTAAATAAATCTACTGCCTTAGCGACATTAACATCCATCGGAATTGACTGAGTGAACAGTTGTTCAGGGACAAAATCGTCTTGAACTCGTTTCATCACCTGTTTATAGTATCTACCCATTAGTCCTCCAGCGGATAAAATAAATACGATCCCTAACAGCTGAACGTTAACGGGTTGAGTCTCCTGATGGCTTTCCCTTAGTTTGGCAATGCGCCGTTCTAGTAGCTGGATCCCCACGAGAGATAGAGGTTCGGGTCGGGCGGGTAAGAGATAGAAGTCGCTGGCGGCAATTCCGCTACGGGTTAATAAATTGTAGCCAGGAGCGCAGTCCAGAATGATAAAGTCGTAGTAATCAACTACGGGTTCGAGGATTTGCTGGATTAAAATCCGCTCAAAATCATCCCAAACTTTCTGAAATTCCTGTTCGTTTTGCGCCACTGCTCTCTGGTGTAGCATTTCCGATACCTGATATTCGTCGTATAGCTCGATATCTCCCGGTAATAGCTCTAAGCCATGAATTCCACAGATATTGGGCACGATGATGTCATCGATATTGAGCTTACTCCAGGGATTGGGATTGATTACATTGTCAAGCAGATAACTCAAAGTATGCTTTTTCTTGCGCAACTTGGCGAAATCATGGGGCGAAACCAAGCTCAAGGTAGCGCTGATTTGCGAATCTAAATCTAAAACTAGTACACGCTTATTGTGTTTCTTAGCTAAACAGGTAGCCAGATTAACAGTCAGAGTAGTTTTACCTACCCCGCCTTTCATATTGACGGTGCTGATGATAGTTCCCATGTTTGAAATTTCTAACTGTCCTTGTTAACGTTAGTGTGCCAATAGCTAATGTGGTAATGGTAAATCAT
>JBCBIN010000446.1:0-3316 GCA_038524555.1 Cyanobacteria bacterium J06623_7
GCCGCCTCTGATGGCAGGCCAAACAGCCCCATTAGCGGATTGATCCATCCCGCTAGAGCAGTGATAAGGCCAACCCCGTCTAATACGGAGGCAATGATCGTAATCCCTAAAAAGATGGGAATCGCATTAAACAAAAATTGATTAATAGTTGACTTAGCTTCGCACCAAATTACTGAGCAACGAGGAAATTCCAAGAATACTCTTCCTTCGATTACTAGAAAATTTTGACTTGATTTAGCTGTAGAGGAGGAAATGATGCGAGTGTATATTAAGGTAGTTAAAGTTAAGTAAAGTAAGTAAGGAATCACTAAATAAGGTAACTTAGCAGCACTAAAAACCCCTAAAGTTGTGCCAAACTGATAGGAACAAGCCGAACCAAAAGCGATCGCGGAAATACAAGTGCCCCTAGAACAACTAGAGCAAGCACGAGTGCTAATCACCGCAGGAACATTACACCCCATACCCATAATCACTCTTACTAAATCTCGTCCCGATAGCCCAAACGGACGGAGTAAAGGATCAAGCGTAATGGTAATTCGTTCTATCAATCCGCTAGCTTTATATGTGCCTAAAAATAAAGCATAGAGAACTACTGTCGGCATCGCCCAAATAAACAATAACGGACTCATAGTTATCAGTCCATATTGACCGATCAGTATTTCTTTTAACCAGATCGGGAGTTGGAATAAAGGCAAGGAGACTTCTCCCGGGTTCAATGCAGGAGCTTGTGCTATTCGCTCAATAATAGAAGCGATCATACTTTGGACTATAGGATCTGCCAAATTCGCAAAGGAATTAGCACCCCAGACAGTAATAATCGCTGGAATAAGTAATAAGGCGATCGCTACTAACCAGCCCAATCGAGGATTTTCTAACAGCGTTGGTTGGGGCTGAATATGCCAGCCAGCCCTTTTAGGAATCCATTGCGCAGAAAAAGAATTAGGTTTTTGTAGAGAAGTCAAAATTGAGTTTTTTTGTTCTGTAGTAATGTGGCGAGCATCTACAGTGACAATATTCAAGTTAGAAGTTTCTTTCCATTCCTGAATTACTCGCTGAGTTTGAGCTGTCGAGAATACCTTATCCCAGAAAGTAATCACCAAAATGCCCCTTTTCCCCGTCACCAAGGGTAATAAATCTGCTAAATCTCGGTCTACGTCCGTTGCCTTGACTATCAATAGCACAGAGTCATTTTCTTGTAGCTGTCTTAAAGCTTTCTTGGTAGTTACACTGTCGGAACGATAAAGAATTCCAGGAGTATCGATAAAATTATGAGCTTTAGATTGATAAGTTTCACAAGCTATTGTAGAACCACGAAAATTGGCACTATGGGCTGCATGTCCCGTAAGCGAAGTAATTAGTTGAGACTTGCCTGTATTCTCTTTACCAATGACAACAATACAATCTCGCTCTAAGTTGGACGGCGTAAAGATGTTCATACTAAATCCAATTGTCAAAACCTACTCATGAAAAGTTGTCTTTTATCCCCTCTCTTGGCAGACATTTCCTCTCTTCATGAGCCTTCCTTAGAAGATTAAAAATCGCCAGGTTCTCACCGCTTGCACCTTATGCTGACGTAGGCTTCCACCGCTGCCCCCCGCTCCTCTGCTCCTCAAAGAAAGGATGGTTATGAGAACAGGTCTAGTAACATTTAGCTTTTTAACAAACACAATCGTTACTACAGCAAGAAAGATCGTCTAAAAATAAACCTTCTCGGCGATAGTCTTCCAAAGTCGTTGTATCAATTCCCAGACGTTGAGCGATCGCATTCCCGACCACAGCAAATCGCTGCCGAAATTTATAGATAAAGCAAAATATTAGATCGCCGTGACGTACGGAAGGACCAACGACAAATAATCCTGGAGTCAGGGTAGACTCATCCTCTTGAGTCAGTGCTGCATGACCTTTTGACCAATCAAATAGAGGCGCAATTTGTTTTAAACTACTGTTAAAGCCCGTACAGAGAATTGGCGGTGTGGGACTAAGCCACTGCTCGTACTCACTCTCCACTACATACCCTTTTTTTACCTTTTTGACTGCTTCAATCTGCTGTTCTCCAATTAGTTTCAATAAACCTAGAGAATAAGCTATTTCTAATCGTTTTAGGCTATAGGGAGATAGAGAAATGCTAGGATCTGAGTCTAAGTTTGACCAGCTACTATGGCGATCAATTAGCTTTACTTTTCTCCCTAACGCTGCCAAATTTGACGCGGCATCTATACCGCTTTCATAGCCTCCGATAACTACAAATTCTTTCCCCTTAAGCTCTGTCCAAGAACGTATTTGGGAATTATGAATACATAACTCTGCCCCTGGAAAGGGATTGAGATTAGGATATTGAAATTCTCCTGCGGCCCAAATCACAAACTGCGTTTTGAACTCACCCCTAGAAGTGTCGATAATAAAGCCCCGATTATTAGTCAAAGCTTTAAGGGATTTCACCTCTGTATCTGTTTTAACAGGCAGTTGAAAATGGTTTGCTACACCATCTAGATATAAAGCATATTCTTTTCCCGAAAGATGTTCTTTTCTAAAACTGAAGGCAGGAGAAGTATTTAAGACTACTGCATTAAGATCCAGCAATCCAAAACCATGACTCGGAAACGAGGGCGTAATAAATCGCATTTCTTCGGGCCAGCGGCTAAAAGAAGCCCCCACTTGATGTCGTTCTAAAATGACAAAGTTTTCAATTCCTAAATCTTTTAAGACTACTCCACAGCCAATTCCAGCAGCTCCCCCCCCCACAATTACAACTTCAAAGCGATGATTTATTTTTTTCACTAGCAGGCAATCTCAAATAGATATTTTGTGATAATAATAATCATTCTATATGATAATTATTATCATTATTAAAAACTAAAAATATGGTAGATGACACCCGGCTCATTCCCATTATTGAAATTTTAGAAGGACTAGAATCTTTGATGGATCGAGCCCCTTCTGTCGATATAGAAGAAATTCTATTGGCAGCTTGGCTTAAAGTTAGTAACACCTTACCAGAGGATTTTTTAGCAGCAACTCGTGAAGATGCCAGTGCATCTGGACTACACCGTTACCTCCGCGTAAAGGCATTTTTTGATGACCCCACTCAGAATCCAATTTCATCCCAAGAACTTAATGATTACTACCAACACCGTCTCCCCATCGATGAGAAACAAGCAGAATTTTTCTTTTTTGACCCAACTGATGATCGAGATTGATGTAAAAGCATTGAATTTTACTCTATTTCGATTATAATAATGATAATTATTCTCAAGTAAAGAGAGCCATCACTCACGACAATTAAGATTATCGTTTTGAGTCCTTTGTATGGTTCAAG
>JBCBIN010000447.1:0-3295 GCA_038524555.1 Cyanobacteria bacterium J06623_7
CCACGATTTAAAGAACCCTCTGGCAGTTATTACCCTAGCTAGTAGGTCGTTGAGCAGGGAATCTAAACGCTGGGCGGTAGAGTTAATCGTCTTTAGTGCTTCGAGATTTTGACCTTCCAGACATTTTCGGCGCTCCAAAGAGCTACTAGCTAGGGTAATAACTGCCAGAGGGTTCTTTAAATCGTGGACGATCGCCCGAGAAAGAGTTTCTCGCATCTGATTGAACTTCCTAATTTTTAGGTGCGTCTCAACCCGGGCTAATACTTCTGGGACTTGGAATGGTTTGGTAATATAGTCTACACCGCCAACTTCAAAAGCCTGAACTTTATCCATAACCCGATCGGAAGCGCTCAAGAAAATTACCGTAATTTGTTTCGTTTGGCGATCGCTTTTAAGCCGTTGACAGACTTCATAACCGTCCATATCTGGCATATTAATATCCAGCAAAATCAAGTCAGGAGCAAATTTAGTCACTCCCATCAAAGCCGTCGAACCGTCAATCGCTTTACGGACTTCATAACCCTGTTTGGTGAGGATTTGCGATAGGAGACGCAGATTATCTGGCTTGTCGTCTACGATAAGAATTTTTGCTTGCTCCGAAGAAGGGCGATCGCTATGCATATGACTATCAACTACTGCTCAGTTTAACTGTATGGTAATTTGGGAGGAAACTTTACAGCTTGTTGAAATTCAAAATATTTAGGCAATGATAATCTTCTGAATTAATTTTGAGATATTTTTGTTTGTTTGTTTGGGTAATTGGGGATTAGGGACTGGGAACTGGGGATTGGGAATTAGGAATTAGAGGCTGGAGACGAGGCGAAATTTATCATAATCAGACGAGTTGAAATATTTGTTTGAATTGGAAATTATCGAGCAAATTGGTCAGTTGCTTGGCAATATGACCGTGTTCCGGAGGAATCTGCTGAATCATGGCGGCTAATTTGGATTCATCTAGCTCGGTTGCGGCTTGCTTGAGTTCTGCCAACCAGCCATCAGGCATGACTCTTAGACTATGGGGGGTAAGTTGTGGTGATGGAGATTCTGTTTCATCTTTGTCGATCGCGATCGCCTTTTCGGGTTCGGATTCGGATTGGTAAATATATTCAATCCCTAAATTGTCCTGTATTTTGCCAAATAGCTCATCTTCAGAAAAAGGCTTACGTAAATAATCATCACAACCAGCATCGATGGTTTCTTTTTGTTTGGAGACAAAGGCACTTGCAGTTAGGGCAATAATTTTACACTGATTTCCCATACCTCTAATCTGTCGGGTCGCCTGATAACCATCCATGACGGGCATACGCATGTCCATCAAAATTAAATCGGGCTGCCATTCCGCGGCCAGTTCTACGGCGATTTGACCGTTTTCTGCTTCTCTCACCTCAAATCCTACCTGACCCAACAGCCTGACAATGAGCAATCGGCTTTGCCAAACATCATCTACCGCTAGGATACGATAGGTTGGCTGATGGGGAGCTAAAGATGTGACTACTCGAGCAGCAGCAAGCTGGGTTGTCGATTTATTGATCGGTGGAGCGATAATGCTGAAGCTGAAAATTGAACCCTTCCCAACTTGGCTGTGAACTTCAATGTTGCCTCCCATTAGCTCGACAAATCTTTTACTAATAGGTAAGCCCAGACCAGTGCCTTGTTTCGATTGGCGACCGGTTTCACTCTGGCTAAAGGCTTGGAAGATGCAATCGATTTCTTCTGGGGCAATGCCACCGCCGGTATCTTCCACTTCAAACTTTAAGCGATTCTCTCCCTGACTGGTTTTTAAGCACATAATTCGCAGGACAATCTTGCCTTTTTGGGTAAACTTGATGCCGTTACCAATCAAGTTAATTAATACCTGTCGTAATTTGCTCTCGTCAGTACGGATATAGTTGGGAACATCAGTGGCGCGATCGACAATCAAGTCGAGATTCTTACTTTTTGCTCTCATGCCCAGCATCGAACTTAAGGTATTGAGCATCAAATTGAGATCCACATCGGCAAGATGTAACTCGGTCTTACCTGCCTCAATCTTGGACATTTCCAAAACTTCATTAATCATCTCTAGCAGGTGTTCGCCGCTACGATTAATAATGTTAATCGTTTCCTGTTGTTGGGGGTTCATAGCCGGATCGCGATTCATCAGTTGGCTAAAGCCAATAATGGCGTTGAGTGGGGTACGCAACTCGTGACTAATGTTGGCTAGAAACTCGGTTTTAGAACGATTGGCTATTTCCGCTTCCTGTTTGGCGGCTTCTATTTCCAGATTGCGCTGTTTTTCCTGCTGTAGAAGCTGTGCCTGTGCCAGGGCAATCCCCACCTGGGAGGCAACTGACTCCATCAACTCAATTTCTTCTGGGTGCCACCGGCGATCGCGATCGCACTGCTGAATGCTAATAGCACCGTTAACTTTGCCCTGGTAAGAAGTTCGAACCGTCATCAAAGAATTAATCTTCAGCTGTTTGTAGATATGAACGCAAGGCTTTAACAGAGGAGTCTTGTAGACGTGAGACCAATAAACTGCCTTTTCTTGAGACATGGCGGTATTCAAGCAAATTGCCTCATTCAAGGAAATATCAAGATTTAAGGTTTGGGGATACTGCGGCAGAATATATTCTGCGATCACCTTTGCCGAACGGGGTTGGACATCACAATAAGAAAAAATCTGACAACGGCTAACTTTAAAGGCTCGCCCGACATTATTCACCGCAGTTTGCAGAATCTGAGATGTATCGAGACTCTGACGGATTTCTTGGGTAATTTTTTCCTGTAGTAGCGCTCTTTTAACCTGTCTGGCTAATTTACGCTCGATCGCGGTACGTTCCTTAATTTCTAGCTTTAGGTCTTTCGTACTGTCGATCGCCACCTGATGTAAATCCCGTTCGCGATGGAAAACTTTCTCCGCCATCAGTAAAAAAACCCGAGCTAGTTTACCCGGTTCATCATTGCGCTTAGCTAAACCAGTTAGATTCTTGTCCCACCTGTGTTGTTTGGGGTCAAACTTACTATAGCTTAGTTGCTGAGCTGTCCTGGTTAGCTGGTCGAGTGGTTTAATTACGGTATATTGCAGGAAACGATTGACTAAAACAATCAACAGAGCAAAAATTCCGGTCGAGATGGGCAAAAATCGAATCATTCCCCGACGGACATCTGAATTAATGCTGCTAGCCGGAACATAAATAGTTTGCGCCGAAGTTAGCTGATTTAACTGCCAATTAAATCCATTTTTGTCTCCATAAAGGTCGATCATTTTTGGCGGCGCGATCTCAGGACGACTGTGACACTGTAGACAGGTTTC
>JBCBIN010000448.1:0-3287 GCA_038524555.1 Cyanobacteria bacterium J06623_7
TGAGTTTCTTAGATAGACAAGCCAGAAAATTTTATCTTTGGAGAACGTATTTAAAGGGTTCCAAAATTATTTAATTCACATTAGACGTATAGTCTTTTTAAATAAACGAAAATTCCTTTACCTTTTACCTTTTCCCTTTTAGAGAGATTACTGTGCTTCACCAACGCCAAAAAAATAAAGTAAGGGCGTTGTAATTTATAAACCCTTACTTCCAATGCTAGTCAATTTTATATAGCTCCATTAAGTTTGAGGCTGATCGACATCAGGATTACGCACGAGATTACGACAACCGGCACAGTCACAACCATAAAGTTTGATCGCTCGATCTCCTTCACGATCTAACTTTTTGATTGTTTCCGCATCGTAGCTATCGCAGCTACAGTCCATAAAAGGATAATCTGTTTCACTGGCGGGGATTTCCGCCCGATCAGCTATTTCTGGTGCGGTAAAGACGTATTCTTTTGCTTGAGCGGCATTAGCACCGAGTAAAGATAAGGCTACAGAACTAGAACAGCCCAATACCGTAAGTAAATTCTTTTGCATAAGTTACTCCCAATCTCTGAACAACTAAAAACTGATAGCCAATTATATCTCTTGTTTAATTATGTTTAGGTCAAGTAGATATGGAGATCGCCCAGAAACAGCTTAATTTGCTAAATAATTAATTGATAAAACATCCAAATAATCTTGGACATTGGGACATTTTGCCGTTTAAAGATCGCGATTAGAGATCGAGCACAATTTTGTTGGTTTTTGGTCGAGAGACGCAAATTAAGACATTACCTTCATCGGGTTCTCCGGCAGGTTCTTCTGTATATTCGACTTCTCCTTCCTGAATGGTACAGGTGCAGGTGTGGCAAACTCCCTGGCGACAGCTATAGTCAGGACTCAAGCCATTGGCTTCGGCAAATTCTAGAAGAGTACCGTCTGCAGGAGTCCAAGTTACGGTTTGATTGGATGAGGCAAAGGTAACTTCAGCGCTGCCTAAGGCAGCATCCGTCTGATTCACTGCTGCGGCTTTGCCCTTGGTTTTTCCACCACCAAAAGATTCAAAGAAAACTCGCTCCTCGGGTACCTCTAGTTCATCTAATCCTTGGCGAATGGAGTCCATAAAAGCAGGAGAACCACAAAGAAAATATTCTGCATCCGTCGAGCCATCGTGATTCTGTTTGATTTCCGGGATAATAGTATCGGCAATTAACTGCTTATCGGCATAACCTTGACTATGAAACTTACCCTCGTCTTCTGGGCGAGGACGGCTGTAGCAATAGTGAGTATAGAGGTTGGGATAATTCTGCTTGATGGCGTTTACTTCTTCTCCACAGGCATGAAATTCACCGTTACGTGCCCCATGGATAAACCAGACGTGTCGTTGGGGGTTTTGTCGGGCACAGGCTTTAGCCATGCTAATCATGGGAGTAATGCCCACACCATTGCTAATTAAAATTGCGGGGCGAGAGTTTTCTACCTCCAGATAAAAATTACCCTTGGGTGGTTTGCAGGGGATAATAGAGCCTTCAGTAATGTGATCGTGCATAAAGTTGGATGCCACACCGGGAGGTACATCTAAATTTTTCGGGGCACCTTCCCGCTTAATCGACAGGCGATAATAATCTTGAGATTCAGGATAGTCTGAAAGAGAGTAGGTGCGAATTACGGGGCGATCGCGATCAGTATCTAGCTTGATTGTAAGATACTGTCCTGGTTTAAAGTCCGGTATGCTTTTGCCATCGGCTGGCTGTAAATAGAAGGAGGTAATTTCTTTACTTTCAACCTGCTTTTTAATAACTTTAAAATCACGCCAATCTTGCCAAACATCAGACTGAGTTTTTTGCTCCACAGCCGATGAAGCCTTGGTTTTTTTCTCCCCCTTGACCAATAATCCGGCTCCGGCTCCCGCAACTAATGCCAGTAAAGAAGCCGATATTACCATCTTATTTGCCTCTTTGTTTTTCCCTTTTTCCGCCAAACCAATTGCTAAAAAGGAAATTATGGTTACTAATGCGAAGCAAGCACTTCCGGCAGTGATACTTCTGACTAGAGGGTTTTGAATTTTACCCAAACTGTTTAACATTTTTCTTCTCTCTTGCTATACCTGACGTTACCAACCAAACTAAATAAACAAATCAATTATTTAGGTCAATTTAATTTTTGCTATGAAGGACGATTAAATTAAAATTAGACAGCTAAAACAAAATAGCCAAAAGTAACCTTCGACAAAAAGTTTAAACCTCTGGCTTAAAGTTGCGATCGCTATAGTAAAAACTTGACGGAAAAGTCTCTCAAATTAACCTAACGCCCCATAGTCATTAAATTTAGTCGAGCATTAATCTCTGGCAACTATTATTGTCCCCGAGCCTTAATTCTGGCTGAAAATTGGCTAAAATCTAGGGCAATAAATTCTAAATATAGACTAGAGCAGCAATTATATTCAGTTTAAATGTAGGCAGAACGTTACTGGCAGTAGACGGGAACTTTACCACAGCAACAATTACCGACAATAAAGCGAGATAGCCCAGTTAAAGATGGATGATTTAAGTATTGAGTTTGGTTCATTTCAGTTTTGGAACCGACTAAAACTAGACTGACACCGTACTGATTGAGCCAGGTCATTAAGGCATTAGTTGTCTCGATCGAATGAAGGTAGCTGCGATCGATAATCACCATCTTCAACTCTGACGCCACAATCTTATCGGTAAGAGTAGGACAAGATTTAGCCCGATGATGACCCAACTTTGAGCCTAATTCTTCTGCCAAGGTATTCATAAATTCCGTGGGGCTTTCCTCAGCAAAGGCATCATAATAAATGGCGTAAGTTTTATAGGAGTGCTCTTTTTCTGCTAGAAAATCTTGGATTATATCGAAGCTCTCATGTTCACAACTATCAATAATTATGCCATTTTCTCCTTTCGTGAACTTAGATTCTAACCATTCGCTTATCTGTAAGGATACTTGTTCCATAAATTCAACATAGTAAAGGGGAAGTAGACAAAAAAATACCTATTTATAATTTTTTATCTATTGTTTCTACAGAGATTTAACAATTCTGCTATGTACTTTTCAAGCTAGATCTTATACTCAATTAGCATAATGATATTCAGATTATCTTGCTCATTTAAAAAGCAATCTATTTTGCTTTACTACTAAGCTCAGTTTACAGTATGATTTCATCTCTACTCTTTTATTAAACTTCTTGAAAACAGTCTTTGCATCAGCCATTATGCTCATAGTTATAATATAAATTAAACATTAAAATCGATAAAATAAATAGTATTTTTTATTACTGT
>JBCBIN010000449.1:0-3270 GCA_038524555.1 Cyanobacteria bacterium J06623_7
TCTCGCTGGCGCTAGCACCAGCGGGCGGTTATCTATCTGGGACGACTGTTACCAGTTGCCTCTAGCGGTACACCAAAAGCGGGGCTGGAAAAAGGTCAACCATGACCCCTGCGACCTTGCTCCTGGCCGGGGTTTACCGAGCCAGTACCTCTCGATACTGCTGGTGCGCTCTTACCGCACCTTTGCACCCTTACCTTTTCAGTCAACAGTTAACAGTTAACAGTCAACAAATGAACCGGCGGTATTTTTCTGTGGCACTATCCTCACGATCGCTCGCACTGGGAGTTATCCAGCAAGTACGGTCTTTTGGGAGTCCAGACTTTCCTCAAATCTGCCTCAAGGACAAATTTGCAACCACCTCGCCAACTCTCTTCCCTACCTAGTCTATTATGCTCTGGGTCAATTAGCCGTAGTCGAGATCGATAACCGCCGATAAGGACGGGGCAATTGTACGACTCATCTCAGCGATCGATTATTATTGATGGATATCTCAAGCTCAAATAATTATCTAGCTTAGTTAAAATTTACTTAACTCTTGTTGCTATTGGTGTCTACCTGTTGCTGTTATGACTAAGAACAGACTTACAGCGGACAAATTAAATTTATTCATAATTGCCTATCTAGGAGAATTATCACTATGCCCAAAGAATCAGAAATTACCCCTTTCGACAGTAACCTTGGCTCTAGTCCTAGTTCTCCTTCCGCAGCAAAATCGGCACGAATGCGTCGCGTATCTGGCTCACTTAAGTGGGCTGGTTTGTTTGGATTCTGGATTCAGGTAGTTTTAGGGGTAGTTTCCGCTGTCACCCTGGCTTTGGCGATCGTCAATGAAAATGAAAGAAGTAGTCCCGGTGTTGGCTTTAGCCTATTTTGTGCCGTCTGCGGTCTAATTTGTCTGGTGGTGGGTATCTGTATTTCTTTTCGCTATGGAAAGATGGCAAGTAAATTCAATCGACCTAATGTTGCTCCACCGAAAAAATCGACGACGATTAAAATTGTCCAGATTGCCATAATTACAAGTTTGGCTGGGGCTTTAATTACGATTTTGGGCGCAGAAACGATCGCGGGTATTGTTCTCTCGAAAACTCTATCTTTAGACCCAGGTAAAATTTTCAATAGTCAAACCAATACAGAATTTGTCAATTCCCTCGATGTATTTATCATTCAAGCCTGTATCAATATTATTGCCGGTCACTTTATCGGTATAGTTGGTTCTCTCTGGATTTATAGCCAAATCGATCGCTAGTCAGTCAACAGTCAACAGTAACCAGTCAACAGTAATTAATGCAACGTACTCGTCTTAATTCGATAGTTTCCATCACTGGCGATCGCCTAGAGTTATTGTTTAGCAATCCTTGGCGGCGCATTTCTTTGAGCATTATCAGTATTTTGCTGGGCTTTTTTATGGGTTCGGCAATTATTACGACAGCGGGACAGGATGCGGTCTGGGATATTCCGGCGGCGGCTGTTTTGTTTGGCTGTACGGAGTTTATTAGTATGTTTGTCTATCGTCGTCGTGGGGAAAAGAACAAACCGGTTCAAAGGCGATCGCTCTACATCGACGTACTAAACTTGTTTAAGATTGGCTTGATTTATAGTTTGTTTTTAGAAGCCTTCAAGCTGGGCAGTTAGGTTATCAGTCAACAGTCAACAGTCAACAGTCAACAGTCAACAGTTGACGGCGAGCGGGATGGATAAGGAAGATATTAGCAGTCAAAGATGGAATAGTCTCGTTCGTGAGGGTCGAAAATCGGTATTTTTTGCCGAGCTACAGGCAGAAGTTGAGCGGTTTTGTCAGACGTTAGGAATTGCCGAGCAAAGAGCGATAGCAGATAATCTAGCCGATTTATGGCTGCCGACCGCTTTATATTTAGTAGATCGACGCAATCAGCTCGAACGACCTTTGATTCAGGGCATATTAGGTAGTCAGGGAACGGGGAAAACTACCCTTTGTCTAATTCTCCAACAGATTTTGGGTTATTTAGGCTATGGTGCAGCGACTCTTTCCATTGATGATTTGTATCTTACCTATCGCCAACGGCTAGATTTACAACAGCAAGACCCCAGGTTGATTTGGCGGGGTCCTCCGGGGACTCATGATGTAGCTTTGGGCATTGAAGTAATCGAAAGTTGCTTGCAGCCAGAGTCTACCCAGAAGATTTTACTACCTCGCTTTGATAAATCGGCTTTTAATGGTGCGGGCGATCGCACGAAGGCGGAATCTGTTGTTCCACCGGACATTTTGCTGTTTGAAGGTTGGTTTGTTGGCGTACAGCCTTTAGTCGAGTATCCGACCGATTTTCCCTCACCTATTATTACCGCCGCCGAACGCCAGTTTGCCTGGGATAATAATGCTCGTCTGCAAGCTTATCTCCCCCTGTGGGCTAGATTAGACAGTCTCATCGTGTTATATCCAGAAGATTATCGCCTGTCTCAACAGTGGCGCAAAGAAGCAGAACAAAAAATGATTGCCAGGGGAAAAACGGGCATGAGCGATGATGAGTGCGATCGCTTTGTGGCCTATTTTTGGCAAACTCTACATCCAGAACTATATATAAAGCCCTTGATTCAGACTGCGGATTTGGTTATAGAAATAAAGGGCGATCGCTCGATGAATTTGCAGTTTAACCAGTCAAATTAAATTAAAGGACGTAATCGCAACCACGTCCTGCATAATCTCTAACTATTTAACTGTTCTACGCTGTCTGATAGGCACTAGTTAACTTATCTAGCTGATTGACCAAGAGGCTCAAAAATAAGCCCACGTCTGTAACCACGCCGATTGATTCGACAGAACCGCGATCGCTTAATTATTCTATTGATAAACGTCTCTTCGATGACCAATTTTTACGACTAAAACAAGCAGTCGGTTGTCTTGAATACTATAAATAATTCGATAGTTACCTGCGCGAATATGATACAAACTATCTTTGCCTGAAAGTTTAACGACTCCATCAGGACGAGGTTGAGTAGCTAAAACATTAAATCTTCTGCTGAATTCTCTTTTGTGCTTGTTTAGGCAGAGATTTAAACTGTTTACTAGCCTGTCGAACGAATTCTATACGGTAACTCACAGTCCTGCTTCTGTTTTTAACTCATCCCAAGATACTGTTCCTTCTGTTTCTACTGTGGATAATGCAGCGCGAGCATCTTTTATGTCTTTGCTATCTTGTTCTTGTTTAGCTTTAAGAAACTGTAAAAAGTCTAAGACTTCAACGATGATTGAATCGGCGGTACAATCTAGCTGCTGAATTAATTCTTCTTTAGGTG
>JBCBIN010000450.1:0-3262 GCA_038524555.1 Cyanobacteria bacterium J06623_7
GTGAGAGGGACAACGCGAATACTTCTTTTCCCTTCAACCCTAACCCCCAGATTTTTTCCCTGTCTGACCACGTTAGCAATATCAGCGCGATGTAATTCCACCGTACGGGTTCCCTCTAAAGCCATAATTGCCAGCATGGCTCGATCTCTTGCCGATTTGAGGCTTCCATCTTGGGGAATTGTCCCTAAAAGCGCTTCTACTTCTTCTCGCTCTAAAAAAGTAATTTTCTCTGCCGGATCTAATTTTTCTCGAGGCGGTTTAACTCCAGCGGCAGGATTAATGGGAATGAGACCTTTTTCTACCGCCGCCTGATAGAAACGACGCACTACCGCCAGCTTGAGCGAGATTGTGGCGGGCTTATACTGCTTCTGTTTAATCATCCAGTGACGATACCGCTTGATATCATCTTTGGCGATCGCTACGGGATTGAGTTGACGGCGATCGCACCACTGTAAAAACTGATATAGCTGTCTGGTATAGGTTTTGAGGGTATCGGCAGAAGCATCCCCTGCACTCACATCAATATCGAGAAATTCGGCAAAAACTACTAGCAAGTTGTTAGTAGTAATGGCGCTTACGGGGGGCGAGTTGGAAGCAGCTAACATCGAGAATTATCGCTCAATTTCGCACGATCCTAGCATAGGAATAGTGAAGGGAGAGACTAATCCGAAGAAATATACCGCAGGCCAGAAATATCGAGCGAAAACGCCTCTTGACTCGATAATTAACCAAACCTTGGTTATTTCTTAACCTTGGTGTCTTAGTTCTAAAAGGAGTGCCAATTATTGAGCTTGAGAATAGATGAGCCAAAATGCCGATCAAGATAAACGCAACTTTCTATATCCTAAAAGCCGCTATCGTGGTGAATTTTCGCCTAATAATCCCAATAACTTACTATTCAACGCCAATCTTCAAGAATTCGCCCAGCAAGTCTCTTATACTTGTAGTTTAGAAAGTAATGGTAAAATATCCAGCGCCGAATCCTACGAACGCATCAAACAACTCTGGCGAGAACTCAAGGCTTCTAAAAAAGAACTGCTAGATAAAGAAAAAGACAGCGAGTAATCAGTCAACAGTCAATATGCGTAGCGGTATCCTTTAGGATAGTCAATATGCGCGAAGCGAAGCGAGTCCTTTAGGGCAGCGGTATTATTTAGGACAGTCAACAGGCGTTATATTTAACCCATATAGCTCCGTCAGTAATTAGTCATTAGTAATCAATACCCTGGTAAGTCCCATGGTTGGGGCTGAAATTCTGTCATCGAACCTAGCACTAAATCGGCAGCTTGAAATAAATTGCGGTCAAATACCGGATCGGGAATAACGACGACTGACATCCCAGCGGCGATCGCCGACTGCATTCCGGCTACCGAGTCTTCAAATACTAAACACTTCTCCGGTTGGGCATTGAGTCGCTGCGCTGCGAGTAAAAAGATATCCGGTGCGGGTTTTCCCTGTTCTATTTTTGGATCGTCTCCTAAAGTTGTATCTTGTAACAGCTTGAGCCACGACTGATGATTAGCGGTTTTCATTTCAAAATGATGCTGTGAAGAACTCGAGGCGATCGCCTGGGGAATATGATGCTGGGCAAGATGCTTAATTAGTTCGACTGTACCCGGTAGAACTTTCGCCGTACCGTAAAGAGGATAGAGTAATCTATTGCGTTCAACTAGATATTCCTCTGCACTTAAAGGTAGCTGCAGTAAATCGACTAATATCTGGGCAGAATCTAAAGTTGGTCTACCGGCGATCGCCATCTTGGCTGCTGTAGTAAAGGTCTTACCGTAGCGCTGTGCCACTTCGCTATTGACTCGTTCGTGGAGAGATTCTGTATCTAGCAACAATCCATCCATGTCGTAGATAACGTGGGTAATAGACTTGTACATAAACTCAAGCAGCAACAATAGAATAGAACAGTACTCGAATATACCTGAGTATGATTAACAGAGAGATAAGAAGTTAGAGGTCAGGGGTCAAGGGTCTAAATATTGTTTTAGACAGCGCGCCTGTTGTATCTTGAATTGTTGATAGAAATATAATCTTAAATAGATGTACCAAGGAAGTATAAAAGAGCTACATCAGCAGTTAGTTAGCAAAGAGCGATCGGCAGTAGAAATTGCCCAGGCTACTTTAGAACATATTGAAACAGTAGAACCCAAAGTCAAGGCGTTTATTTCCTTAACTGCTGAATCAGCACTAGCCACGGCTCAAACAGTAGACGATAAGATTGCCGCAGGAGAAGAGATTGGCATTCTTGAAGGTATTCCTTTGGGCGTTAAAGATAATATGTGTACCAAGGGAATTAAAACTACCTGTGCTTCCCAAATCTTGGCGAATTTTGTGCCTCCTTATGAATCTACCGTTACCCAGAAGCTTAAGGATGCCGGTACTGTAGTCGTGGGCAAAACCAACCTCGACGAGTTTGCCATGGGTAGTTCGACCGAAAACTCTAGCTATCAAACTACCGCCAATCCTTGGGACTTAGAAAGAGTACCTGGAGGTTCTTCCGGCGGTTCGGCAGCGGCAGTAGCAGCAGGAGAATGTGTTATTTCTCTCGGTTCTGATACAGGGGGGTCAATTCGCCAACCAGCCTCTTTATGTGGGGTTGTGGGCTTAAAACCTACCTACGGTTTAGTATCTCGTTTTGGCTTGGTAGCCTATGCTTCTTCTCTCGATCAGATTGGTCCTTTCTCCCGTACCGTTGAAGATTCGGCAATTCTCTTAAATGCGATCGCCGGATACGATCCTAATGATTCAACCAGTTTAAAAGTAGATATTCCTGACTATACTAGCTATCTCCAGCCAGAACTAAAAAAAGGACTCAAGGTAGGCATCATTACTGAAACCTTTGGCGAGGGTTTAGATCCAGTCGTAGCAGAAACTGTTAAAAAAGCGATCGCCCAACTAGAATCTATGGGTGCAGAAGTTAAGGAAATTTCCTGTCCCCGGTTTCGTTATGGTTTACCTGTCTACTATATGATTGCTTCCTCCGAAGCCTCGGCTAATCTCGCTCGTTATGATGCGGTTAAGTATGGGATTAGAGAAGAATCTGAGAATTTGGTCGAAATGTATACCAATACTCGCGCGGCAGGTTTTGGTGCAGAAGTAAAACGCCGTATTATGCTGGGTACCTACGCTCTTTCAGCAGGTTATTACGATGCTTACTATCTTAAAGCGCAAAAGGTACGCAGCATAATACGGCGTTTTACTTCTGCACCAAAACCTGCCGCGCGAGTATTGGTATACATTTCGACCAAATTCT
>JBCBIN010000451.1:0-3260 GCA_038524555.1 Cyanobacteria bacterium J06623_7
CCCAGGACCACCTCGGAGCGCACCGGCAGCCGACTGATCAGCATGGCGGTTGAGGGCATGCTTTCAACGATGCTCAGATCGCCAACCACAGCATGACGATGGCCATGCCCAACATCATCAGGTTTTTACCTATCAATCTTTAGCAGAAATATTAGATGATACCGAGGTCGATTTAGTCGTAAATCTTACTAATCCTAAAAGCCATTTTGCAATTAATCATGCCTGTCTACTGGCCAACAAGCACGTATACTCAGAAAAACCGCTGGCAATGAAGCTAGAGAATGCCGAGAAACTAGTTGAGCTGGCGGAATCCAAGGGGCTACACCTTTCATCTGCACCCTGTAGTCTCTTGGGAGAAACCGCTCAGACGATTTGGAAAGCTCTGCGGGAAGAAGTCGTGGGTCAGGTTTATCTGGTCTATAGCGAAATGGATGATGGCTTACTACACAAAATGCCCTACGATTTATGGGTTAGTGAGTCGGGAGCACCTTGGCCCTATAAAGACGAATTTGAAGTAGGGTGTACTCTAGAACATGCCGGATATTGTCTTTCTTGGTTCCCTGCTTTTTTTGGTCGAGCCGAGAGCGTTACGGGTTTTAGCTCAACTCTGGTCAATGATAAGAAGACTGCCGTTCCTTTAGAGCAAAATGCCCCAGATTTCTCCGTTGCCTGTATCAAATTTGCTTCTGGAGTAGTCGTCAGGCTCACCTGTAGTATTGTCGGAACTCATAATCATTCTCTCAACATCTTTGGCGAGCAGGGAGTTCTCAGCACTCCAGATTCTTGGTACTACAATGCTCCCGTTCACATTAGGAAGTTATTTAATATCAGGAGAAAAATGATTCTCAGTCCCATCAAACAAAAGTATCCCTTGGTCGGTAGTAAAACTAAATACAACTATCGTGGTGCTTTTCAGATGGATTTTGCGCGGGGAATTGCCGAAATAGCCGATGCTATTAGAGAAGAGCGGGCTTGTCGTCTCTCCGCCAGATACTCGCTACACGTCAACGAACTAGTCTTGGCGATCGCTCTGGCAACCGAAAATAGTACTACCTATCATGTCAAATCTACCTTTGAACCGGTAGAGCCAATGGTATGGGCAAAGTAAGGACGTAGTACGTTATACCGAGGTGTCCGCAGTAACGATACAGGACATCCTTTGTCTACACAGTAGCAAGTAAAGAGTTTTTATATGTCATCACAACCTATTCGTTGGGGAATCATTGGTACGGGATTTATTGCCGGAGAATTTGCGCGAGGATTGAGCTTTGTTCCCGATGCCCAATTGCTAGGAGTAGCTTCCAGAACCGCAGCCAAAGCAAAAACCTTTAGTCAAGTATTCCAAGTTCCCCGTTTTTATGAGAGTGCGGCAGAATTAGCACAAGATGCAGATATTGATGTGGTTTATATTGGGACTCCCAACTACACCCATCGAGATTTGAGTTTACTCTGCCTGGAGGCGGGAAAACCAATTGTATGCGAGAAACCTTTTGCCATAAATGCCCTCGAAGCGCAGGAAGTAATCGAATTAGCTCGTCGTCAGCAGCTATTTTGTATGGAAGCCATGTGGATGCGCTTTATGCCTCTGATACAACAAGTTAAACAGGCGATCGCTCAAGGCGATTTAGGTCAAATTAAAATGTTGACGGCCAATTTTGGCTATGTGGTCAACGGTAATAGCAGCAGCCATTTCAATACTTTAGAGCGGGGTGGTGGAGTACTGCTAGATCGCGGTATTTATGGGCTATCCCTGGCATACTACCTTCTGGGAGAACCCCTAACCATCCAGTCCCAGGCAAATCTACTCCCCACGGGGGTAGATGAACAATCGGCGATGCTGCTCAACTACGCAGATGGGGCTCTCGCTTTGTTATCCCAATCCCTGAGTACTGAAACCATCAACCAGGCAACAATTGCTGGGAGTAAAGGCAGAATTACAATCGAAGAACTGTTTATCATGCCAGAAAAAATAGCCGTCAGCAGCTTTCCCGAAACTACAGAAACTGCTTTTCCCTCACCCCTAATTCCTTTAAGTGCCAAGCAGAAGCTAGTCAGAAAAATTAAGCAAAATCCTCTGGTCAGACGCACTTATATTTCCCTTGCTGGGCTACTAAAATCACCCAGTATAACCATTCACCCCCTAAAAGGCAATGGCTATAACTACGAAGCGGCGGAAGTAGTTAGATGTTTACAGGCAGGCAAGCTAGAGAGCGAAATTATGCCCCTCGATGAAACGTTAAAAATTATGCAGGCGATGGATCTGATTCGCAGCCAATGGTCGGTGTAAATCGATTAGCATCAGCTAATTAATCTAAGATTAGAAATTATTCTTTAAAAAGCCGACTAAATTCCCGAGTAATGAATTGCTAACCTTTAATTCCTTGTCTTGGTTTGCCTTCCCACGACGATGAGACTCAGAATTAAGTCTAGAAGATGAGTGTCTGGCTTCAGAGGGTTTTAGCGCCGAGTTTATCATCGGCATTTATTCCACAAATCCTGCCAGTATTAATGCTAATGCTGTTTGTTGAACCTTTAAAAGTGATGTTTTTATTTCTTGTGCGATACTCTTTAAAGTTCTGCTGCCATCGGCAGTATCCCAGAGTTTGTTCTCCAAAGAGGTTAGTTCTGTACTCGGATTTTTAGCTACTTTTGGTAATCCCGAACTACCCAAAGGATAATCTTCAGCAAATCTCTGCCAATTAGTTATGTAACGCATCGATTCTAAAGATAAATCGGCCGTTGTCTTCTGTTTTTCCGTCATTTTTTGCCAGGGAAATGCTCCTGCTTTCGATGTCTTGTTATTGTCCGCTTCATCAAAATTAAACCAGGCAGAATCGAGTGCAAATAGCTTAGTAACAGAATCAAGCTGTTGGCTAAATAAAGAATCTATCTGTGACTCAGTCAACATGTTTTTCTCTTCCAAGCAGGTACATAAAGGAGTATCTATCGAGCAAGTAGACTGAGTTTCTAGCAACTCTTTATAATTTAGCCATTTTTCGTGAACTATTTTGTCAATTAGATCTTGATATTTAAGAGAATTAAAGCACGTGACAAATTCTACCCGATTAAATCATAGTTCAAAAATTCTTTTGGCCTAAAAATTATTACTTGTTGCTTTAGGAGTTATAGATAGTTTTCCTGTTTTCTGCCCTGCTTCAATTAATTGAAATAGTTCGGGTAGAGATAAAGTTGCTAACGAACCGCGCATAATAATATTATTTTTTAAAGCAGTAAATAACTGGTTTTTACGTTCTAAGTAA
>JBCBIN010000452.1:0-3242 GCA_038524555.1 Cyanobacteria bacterium J06623_7
TTGAAAGTTTGATTTTAAACTTAAAAGCTTAGAGCCTAGAGCTTAGAGCTTAGAGCTAAGAACCATTGAATTTTGAACGAAGTTAATTCACACCAAGCGTGTTTAATAAAGGTGAGACGACTCAGACAAAAATATCGTGATTCAATGCGATCGCATTTCCCCTAAATCATATTTCGCTCCAGCAATGCCGTTATGTTAACTTTCACCTCGTTGGAGGACTCACTCAAGCATTATTTTGGCTACGATACATTTCGCCCAGGACAAAAAAAAATTATCGAAGCGGCGCTACAGGGTCAAGATTTACTTACAATCATGCCTACTGGCGGGGGAAAGTCTCTTTGCTTCCAGCTACCAGCCTTATTAAGAACCGGTCTGACCATCGTAGTTTCGCCTCTAATTGCCTTGATGCAAGACCAGGTAGACGCTCTACAGGATAACGGCATAAATGCTACCTATCTCAATAGCACTCTGGAATATGAGGAACGGCGATCGCGCCAAATAGCCATTCTCAAAAACAAAATTAAGCTATTGTATGTGGCTCCCGAACGTTTATTAAACCAGAGATTTTCCCTTTTTTTGGATCGAGTCCAGCGGGATGTGGGCATTGGTGCGATCGCGATTGATGAAGCTCACTGTGTGTCGGAATGGGGACATGATTTCCGTCCCGAATATAGCCGTTTGAGTCAGATTCGCCAGCGCTATCCCCAGGTACCAATTCAGGCACTTACCGCCACGGCAACTAAAAGGGTACGAGAAGATATTGTCGCTCGACTTAGTTTGCGATCGCCAGATATTCATATCGCCAGTTTTGATCGCAGCAATATTTATTATGAAATTCAACCCAAAGACCGCAATATCTACCCCAAGCTGCTGAGAGCAATTAAAGCGGAGTCTGGCTCGGGCATTGTATATTGTTTGAGTCGTAAAAGTGTAGAGGAGGTGGCAACAAGACTAAAGTGTGACGGGATAGATGCACTCCCCTACCATGCTAAATTACCGCCAGAAGTCAGGAGTCAGCATCAAACGAGCTTTCTGCGGGATGATGTACGGGTAATTGTGGCGACGATAGCCTTTGGCATGGGCATTAATAAACCCGATGTGCGCTTTGTCTTGCATTACGACTTGCCCCGCAGTTTGGAAAGTTTCTATCAGGAGTCTGGCAGGGCAGGAAGAGACGGCGAACCATCTAAATCGATCTTATTTTTTAGTTTGGGGGACTATAAAAAAGTTGACTTTCTGATTAAGCAAAAACAGGATGTTAGCGAGCAAAAAATTGCCCAACAGCAGTTAAATCAAGTAATTAGCTATGCTGAAAGTAACGACTGTCGCCGTAAAATTATTCTGCGCTACTTTGGCGAACGCTATGGAGGAAATTGTGGCAACTGCGATAATTGTCTCTATCCTAAGCCGATTGAAGATTGGACGGTAGAGGCGCAAAAGTTTCTTTCCTGTGTGGCTCGCTGTCAGGAAAAGTTTGGCACCAACCATATTGTTGACGTGCTGATTGGTTCGCGCAAGCAAAGAATTCGTGAATACGGACACCATCTTTTATCTACCTACGGCATTGGCAAAGGACGTACCGCCGATGAATGGAAAATGCTGGGGCGTAGCCTAGTGCATCAGGGTTTAGTTAGACAAACTACTGATGGTTTTCCCGTACTCAAGCTCAATAAGCGTAGCTGGGAGATATTTCGCGGTCAGTTAAAGGTAGAAATCGCCGTCGATCAATCTTCTCGCACCAGAAAACAAACCTATAATCCCCGCAAGGCAGAAGCCGAATTATTATTTGCCAAACTACGTCAGCTACGCAAACAGATCGCTGATCGCAATTCTCTCGCTCCCTACATGATTTTTGCCGATTCTAGCCTGAAGCTGATGGCACAGCTACGCCCCAAAAATATCACCGAGTTTGCCAACCTTTCCGGGGTTAACGAATACAAAGCTCAACAGTATGGCGATCGCTTTATCTCGGAAATTCGCGAATTTGACGAACAGCACCAGTTACCAGCCAGTCTTCCTTCCAAGAGCCAAATGACAACTCTCCAACTCCATCAGCAAGGCTTAGAAGTAACAGAAATAGCTCAACAACGAGGTTTTTCAGTCGGGACGATTTATATCCATCTGAGCGAGTTATTAGCTACGAATCAGCCCGTTGCCTTAAATAAATTAGTATCAGCCGATAAACAGCAGGCAATTATTCAGGCGATCAAACAGGTAGGAGATTTGTCACTCAACGATATCAAAAAGAGCTTGTCCCAAGACTATAGCTACGATGAGATAAAACTAGTGCGCGGCTGGTGGCGCGGTCAAAGAAAATAGATAAGGCGATCGCCTTGCTTTGATTAGCCAATACTAGAACCTCTATAGCGCATTTTACTTTTCATCTCGTTGAACCTGGCAAATTGTGGAATATCTCCCTCATGTCCGATCACAATCACGGTGTCTCCCGCTCGTAAGACTATACTGCGATCGGGGTTTTTGATTACGGTTTTATCCTGACGACGTAGCGCCACAATAATAAAGGTACCTTTTCCTTTCACTTCTAGTTGACCGACAGTTTTTTTTACCAGTAACGAACCGGGCTTTACTTTCAATTCATCAATCTGGACATTGATTTGACCAAGCAATTCACTTAGGTAATGGCGATCGCTTTGACTTTTAAGAAAATCTGCCGCAGTAGGGCGAGTAATCAGATTTGCCATCCGCATACCGCTAATGATGGCCGGTAATACCACTCGATCTGCCCCGGCTAGCTTGAGCTTTTTCTCCGTCGTTGGTAGTTCTCCTCGTGCCAAAATAACGAGCTGGGGATTTAAACCACGGGCGGTTAAGGTAATAAACACATTCGCCGCATCGTTGGGCAATACCGTAGCCATAACTCTGGCTTTTTCTACTCCTGCGGCAATTAAAATATTTTCATCGGTTGCATTACCTTCCATAGTTAGATAGCCCATGGATTCTGCTTTAGTAACGCGATCGCTCTCTAACTCAACAATTACAAATTTTTGACGATCTTGCTGTAGCTGCTGGGCTAAAACTTGTCCCATACGTCCAAAACCACAGATGATGGCGTGGTTTTTCAAGCTTTCTATTTCTTTGCCCTTACGTTGATTGTCTAGCGCCCGATTAATTTCTCCTCCGGCAACCATCTGCACGAACCCCCCGACAATATATACTGCTGATGTTGTACCAGCCAGAATTACTAACATAGTAAAAATTTTTTCGGCTGGAGTTTCTAATGG
>JBCBIN010000453.1:0-3232 GCA_038524555.1 Cyanobacteria bacterium J06623_7
CAAAAAAAGCGATTTTTAACATCCTCATGCATCAAATACTTGAGCTTATCCCGAACTCACTTTATTCAGCACCGTCATCTGCCAACCTGTATTGACGGATATGAACTACTTCAAGTCTTCAATCAACCCACAGAAATTAACCCCCTATCTCTTTTTATTTCCGGCGATCGCTTTACTGGGATTGACGGTCTTCTTTCCCGCAGTTCAAGCGTTTGCCCTCAGCTTTACTCGCTATGAATACGACATAACCCAGGCACCAGAATGGATCGGCTGGGCTAATTTTCAACGCTTGGTAAAAGATGAAGTTTTCTGGCAAACAATTAGAAACACGCTGCTGTATCTGGTGGGAGTCGTACCGATTTTAGTCATTGCGCCCTTGGGATTAGCCATAGTCGTCAATCAAAAACTGAAGGGTATTAATTGGTTTCGGACAGCTTTTTATACCCCCGTGGTTATTTCCATGGTGGTGGCAGGAATTGCCTGGAAAGCACTCTATACCCAAAATGGTCTGTTAAATCAGTTTCTGCGGCAGTTAGGCTGGAGTGAGGGGATTCCTTGGCTGACCGATCCTGACTGGGCAATTTGGAGCGTTATGCTAGTGACGATTTGGAAAGGCTTGGGCTACTACATGGTCATTTATCTGGCGGGTTTACAGTCAATTTCCCCCGAACTTTACGAAGCTGCGGCGATCGATGGTGTTGATGGTTGGCAGAAACATTTTGCGATTACCCTACCTTTGATGCGTCCCTATTTATTTCTCGTGGCGGTAATTTCGGCAATCTCGGCTACCAAAGTCTTTGAAGAGATTTTTATTATGACCCAGGGAGGACCCCGCAATAGTTCCAAAACCGTAGTTTACTACCTTTACGAGCGAGCTTTTCAAGATTTAGATATTAGCTACGCGTGTACCATTGGCTTGGTCTTGTTTCTCGGCATTTTAGGCTTATCGATTATCAATCTCAAGCTGACGGCGGAGAGTAATCAGTAATCTACCACAGTAAATTGTTTCGTTTTTAATGAATATTAGAAATATAATTCTCTGCTGTTGTTTGTTGTTTCTGCTTAGCTGTAGTTCTTCCCTGGAAAACAAAAATCGATATGCAGCGACGGTAACGCGAGTACTCAGCGGTCAAACAGTAGAAGTGAGATTGACGGGCAAACCAGACACGATAAGGGTGAGGGTTACGGGCATAGATGCCCCTGACTGGCGACAAACTCCCTGGGGTGATACAGCAAAAGAGAAGCTAAAAGAGTTGGTGATGAATCAAACGATCGCCATTGAGACAGATAATACAGATAATTTAGTCCAAGACCACCACAATCGGATTCGGGGTCATCTGTGGCAAGGGGATATTTTAGTCAGTCAGGAACTACTTAAGTCAGGATGTGTACTGATGAACGATAGAACACCCCACTCTTATAGTATGCTGCTTAGGTCGGCGCAAGAATATGCTCGTCTAATGGGTTATGGCATCTGGAATCCTCAACAGCCAATGCGCTATACTCCCAGTCAATTTCGTTCGCTGAATCCCCAATAATTAAACCCCTAATTAAACCAGCAGTAATGACTCAACCATCCACAGAACAACTACAGATTTTTTTAGATGTTGCCACCGCATCAGTTTTGGCAGCGGGAGCGGTATTAAAAGCAAAATGGGGCAACCTGAACGATATTCAGGAAAAAGGAGAGGGCGATTTAGTTACCGAAGCCGATAAGCTAGCCGAAGCAGAAGTCTTAAAAGTATTGAAGCGTCATCTGCCAGAACATCAAATTTTAGCTGAAGAATCTGGGTCTTTGGGTAATGCCAACAGTAAATATCTCTGGGCGATCGACCCTCTGGATGGCACCACTAACTATGCTCACGGTTTACCCCTGGTGGCAACCTCCGTTGGCTTAATGATTGACGGTGTGCCGGCAGTAGGCGCGGTATACAATCCCTTTAGCGATGAGCTATTTCAAGCCGCAACGGGACTAGGAGCGACTCGCAATCGTCGTCCAATTAAAGTATCCCAGACTAAGGAATTGCGTAAAAGTCTTTTGATTACTGGCTTTGCCTACGATCGCCGAGAGACGAAAGATAACAACTACGCTGAATTTTGCCATGTAACTCACCTCAGTCAGGGAGTGCGCCGCTTGGGCTGTGCGTCTATGGATTTAGCCGGAGTAGCCTGTGGCAGACTAGATGGTTATTGGGAACGGGGTATCCAGCCTTGGGATATGGCAGCGGGGATAGTAGTGCTGCGAGAAGCTGGAGGAAAAGTTACGGCATATGATGGCAGTCCGTTAGATATTCCTTCCGGTCGAATTTTAGCTACCAATGGCTTGATTCACGAGCAACTTAGCCAGGCGTTGGGTGAAACTCCGGCAATTAAAGAATTACCATAATTGTCAATCGAGTTATTTTCTGCTACTTTACAAGCGATCGACTTAAATAAACTTGAAACTTAGGCGATCGCGAGCAAATTGACGTAATCTAGCAGCAGCTTGTCACTTAGCTTTGATAATTGAAGTTTTCTTAAAGAAAGTTATGTAGTAAGTTTTGTATTATAAAATTAATTGCATTAAAACTAAAAGCCCTACGTAATAGTTATTTAACAGACAAACTTAAACTCGATTAACCGGTCATAAATTAACTTGAAGTAAATCGAAATCGAGGCAGTTAATTTAAATAGCAGCACAATTCTTATTTAAACTACTCACCTAAACTTTTAAAGACATGAAACTATCACTTCCTCTTAAATTCGCCACAGCAGCAACCATTACCGCTAGTGCGATCGCACCTTTTCAACCAGCAACAGCAACCAACTTCGATGAATTTGCCGTCGATCAAAGTCAATTCGTCGCCGTAGCAGTTCCTTTTAACTTCAAGCAGTATAAGCTGGCAATCATCGAACAGATACCGGGAGAACAATCCTGTTGGCGGGAATCCGGTAGCAGTCCGACGACAGTAGACCTTTTATTACTCAATTTCGACCACACCAATACCTGCCGCAAAGCCGTCGATACTAATGGTTATTCCCTCCGATACAACGGCAAAGACGATAAGGTCGAATACACTCTAAATTTAGTCAACCGAAACGGTCAGCTACAGCTAGTTGCCGACCATAAAGACCCCAGACAGCAGGATTTAGTCATTGGCCGTACTAATGGTTTAGTAGAAGCACCAATGAAAATCGAGCTAGACCCAGAATGGCAGTTTACCAAACGTCTGTACGAAGGTGGCGCGATCCA
>JBCBIN010000454.1:0-3219 GCA_038524555.1 Cyanobacteria bacterium J06623_7
TCAGAACATTTTTTTCCTTGTATCTCGAAAAAATACGCTTCGAAAGCTTTCTTCCCCCCAAATGATGACACGCCCTAAACAAAAATCAATTATTTTTCTCTTGAAATGAAATAATTGATCGCTCTGACGATGAATTTGCAACAATTCGCTAGTGAGTAACATTTTCCGCAACTAGCAGTGAGCGATATAATGTCCATAATAGTATTTGCCAGAGTATTTAATGCCCGCCGAACTCCAGACTGAAATTGAACAGGCTGTATCTAGCCGTCGTAATTTTGCGATTATTTCCCACCCCGATGCGGGAAAAACAACCCTGACAGAAAAGCTGTTGCTATATGGAGGCGCAATTCATGAAGCGGGGGCAGTAAAAGCCCGTAGAGCCCAGCGTAGCGCCACTTCTGACTGGATGGAAATGGAGCAGCAACGGGGAATTTCGATTACCTCGACGGTGTTGCAGTTTCTCTACAATAATTTTCAGATCAATCTACTGGATACTCCCGGACACCAAGACTTTAGTGAGGATACTTATCGTACTTTGGCGGCGGCGGATAACTCGGTAATGCTGATTGATGCGGCAAAAGGTTTAGAACCTCAAACGCGCAAATTGTTTGAAGTATGTCAGTTGCGATCGCTGCCGATCTTTACCTTTGTCAATAAGCTTGATCGCCCTGGTAGGGATGCTTTTGAATTAATCGACGAAATCGAGCAGGAGTTAGGGTTACAGACCTATGCGGTCAATTGGCCTATCGGTATGGGAGATCGCTTCAAGGGGGTATTTGACCGTCGCGAACGTAAGATACACCTGTTTGAACGGCGTTCCCACGGTAGTAAGGCGGCGCAGGATACGGTAATTGAGTTAGGCGATCCGCGGATTGAGGATTTGCTGGAACAAGAGCTTTATTATCAGCTTAAAGAAGAATTAGAAATTCTCGATGAGATTGGGGCAGAATTTGACCTAGAACAGGTGCATGCAGGTAAAATGACCCCGATTTTCTTTGGTAGTGCCATGACCAATTTTGGGGTGGAACTATTTTTGAAAGCCTTTTTAGAATACGCCCAGATGCCCGAGGCACACAACTCCTCTATTGGCGTAATTGAGCCTACCTACGAAGAGTTCACGGGGTTTGTCTTTAAGCTTCAGGCAAACATGGATCCTAAACATCGCGATCGCGTGGCGTTCATTCGCGTTTGTACGGGCAAGTTTGAAAAGGATATGACGGTGCAGCATGCCCGGACGGGTAAAACAGTACGTCTATCTCGCCCTCAAAAGTTATTTGCCCAGGGTCGAGAATCTTTAGATGAAGCCTATCCAGGGGATATTATCGGTCTGAATAATCCTGGGGTATTTGCGATCGGCGATACGATTTACAACGGTAAAAAAATCGAATACGAAGGAATACCCTGCTTTTCTCCCGAAATCTTTGCTTACCTCAAAAATCCTAATCCCTCGAAGTTCAAACAGTTCCAAAAAGGCATTAAAGAACTACGAGAAGAAGGTGCTGTACAAATTATGTACTCTACCGACGAATTTAAGCGCGATCCGATTCTGGCGGCGGTGGGACAACTGCAAATCGAAGTAGTCCAATTCCGTTTGCAAAATGAATACAACGTCGAAACTAGAACCGAACCCCTGCCCTATAGCGTTGCGCGTTGGGTACATGGTGGCTGGGATGCTTTAGAAAAAGCGGGGCGTATTTTCAATGCCATTTCGGTTAAAGATAATTGGGGTAGACCGGTACTGCTGTTTAAAAATGAGTGGAATCTACGTCAAACCGAACAAGACCAACCCGAATTAGAGTTGAAGTCGATCGCTCCCGTGGGAACAGGAATACAGCCTAATCAATGAACAATGGACAATGGACAATGGACAATTGATGTTTAAGTTAGAGTAAATACTTTGATTATCAACATAGATAAAGTTGACCAATCTTGTTTGTTTCATTTAAGGTAATGAGTGTTTAACTATAATCTTTAGGAAGCAAGTATTATCTATGTTTGACTGTATTGTTGTCGGCGCGGGTCCTGCTGGTGGAAGTGCGGCTTATCATTTGGCACAGGCGGGACATTCGGTTTTAGTGTTAGATAAAGCTAGTTTTCCACGGGATAAGTCTTGTGGAGGTGGCGTTTCTCCCGCGATCGCTCAGTGGTTTGATTTTGACTTTGCTCCCGTCGTTCAGAATCATGTTTCTCAGGTCAAATATACTTTTAAAATGGGTGATCCTGCGGAAGTCGAATTGCAGGGCGTTACGCCGATGTGGATGGTACAGCGATCGCAGTTTGATAATTTTTTAATCGAGCAAGCGACGAGTAAAGGCGCAGAGTTTAAAAGCGGGGTGGAAGTAACCGGGGCAACCCTCCAGGGTGATACTTGGCAGATACAAACCAGTGATGGCACCTTTGAGAGTAAGTATTTAATCGCTGCTGATGGGGTTAATAGTAGCGTTGCTAAGTTAATCGGTATGGAGACTAGTTCCACTATTGCCGCTGCTAGTTTGCACGTACCGGGAGAATTAAGCGATCGCCGTGCGAAAACAGCATTTTTTGACTTTGGTTCCCTCAAAAACGGCTTTATGTGGTGTTTCCCTAAAGCAGATGGCTATTCCTTTAGTGCTGCTTATGTCCGTAACCCTAAGGGCAAAGCCGACGAGCTAAAAAAACAGCTGACTAAATATGCCGAACTATTTGGCTTAGACGCTAGTCAGGGAGACTATCAAGAGCATCCATTAAACCTCTGGGATAAAGAACGGACTCTACATAGCGATCGCGCTTTACTAGTAGGAGAAGCCGCTGGAATGGTCGATCCCTTGATTGGTGAAGGTATTCGTCCCGCAATGTTTACCGGAGTCCGCGCCGCCGGTGCGGTTAATAGTGCGCTTCAGGGTGATGCCAATGCCCTAGCTAGCTATACTGAGTCGATAAATCAAGAATGGGGCGCTAATTTGGCTAAAGCCGACTTTTTAGCGGGATTATTCTTTAAAGCACCGAAAATTGCCTACAAAATGGGAGTTAAGCGTCCCTCAGCTGGTCAGTTGATGGGTAAAATTCTCTGTGGTGAACTAAGCTATTCTCAAGTAGCGGAAAAAGCAACTAAGAAACTGAAGTTTATTCCGGGTATGGGTTAAGAAAGAGGATAATACAAGATGTATAGCAATCGAAGCAAAGATTAGGACAGAATAAAGAGGTAGAGGAGAGTATAAACAGAGAACTAAAATGCCAGTT
>JBCBIN010000455.1:0-3204 GCA_038524555.1 Cyanobacteria bacterium J06623_7
CTACGGAGGTTGTTTTTCGAAGCAGTAGGTCGTAAAAAGATCAAAAAAAGCTCTTTTTTCTAATTGATGACACGCCCGAGGTCATTAAGTCCTTAATATAGCTGGTTTTATTTTTACTTTGGAACCTCAGCCTATAATATTGCTGGCTGTTTATTGCTTGTAGTTTATTGTTTACTGTCCAACGATTTGGTTACTGGTTAATTGTGGGTCTGCTGCTAGCCTTGACAATAGGCTGTATGGCGATCATAGGCGATCGCTCGGTTACGGAAACAGTTGCTCAGCAACTCTATTTACCTCCCCGTCAAGATGTTCGGATTGTTGTTATTAGCGATTTAAATAGTCAGTATGGAGCAACAGAATACGAGTCGGAAGTAAAACAGGCGATCGCGCTAATTCCTCAGTGGCAACCAGATTTAGTTCTCTGCGGTGGCGATATGATTGCAGGACAGAAAACCACTCTGACCAAAACGCAAATCGAGGCGATGTGGTCGGCTTTTGATCGCCATGTGGCAGCACCTTTAAGACAGCAGAATGTTCCCTTTGGCTTCACTATTGGCAACCACGACGGTTCGAGAGCAATCAAAGAGAATAAGCTAATTTTTCAGCCGGAAAGAGAGATAGCTCAAGCATATTGGCAGCAGCAAGATTCTCGCCTGAACTTTATTGATCGCGCTAATTTTCCTTTTTACTACACATTTGAGCAAAATAATGTCTTTTTTCTGGTTTGGGATGCTTCGAGCGCCCAAATCTCACCCCAGCAGTTAAACTGGGTCGAACGAGCATTGCAAAGTCCCCTCGCCCAACAGGCAAGCGCCAGAATAGTTTTAGGACATCTTCCTTTATATCCCGTTGCCCAAACTAAAAATAAGCCGGGAGAATACTTAAATGAAGGAGAAAAACTGCGATCACTCTTGAATAAATATAGAGTTTTAGCCTACATCAGCGGACACCATCATGCATACTATCCAGGACTAATTGATAACCTCCAGCTACTACACGCAGGAGCATTAGGGCAAGGCGAGAGACAGCTAATTGGGAGTAATGCTAGCCCCCAGAAAACTCTTACCGTTATTGACCTCGACCTTACTCAGCAGAATCTTCATTACACTACCTACGATGCTATCACCTGGAAACCTTTGGCGATAGATGAACTGCCAGATTTTATTCCCTACCCCCAGGGCAAGATTTGGCGCTCTGACTCGGCATTACGATCGCCATAACAAAGATCCAAGTTCGTTAGAATAGCTCAGAAGTTGCCCTAAAGGGTACCGCTACGCATAATAGCTGATAGCGACGAGGGAATAACCTTGGGACGAAGCTAATTCATATCAAGGTTTTTTCATTGTTTTGTGTCAGGTCAAATAGTAAAATAGCTAGCGGCAGTTAAGGGTTTTTGTGTCATGACTGATATTCCCCAGGTAGGACAAGATGCGCCGGATTTTGAGGGTTGCGATCGCGATGGCAATGTTGTCAGTCTGCAAGATTATAGTGATCGCTGGTTAGTGCTATATTTTTATCCGAAAGATAATACCCCTGGCTGTACTACCGAAGCAAAGGATTTTACTACCAGCCGCGCAGAGTTCAAAAGCTTGGGAGCAGATATTTTGGGTGTAAGTCCAGATTCCCCGCAGCTACACTCTAAGTTTATTGATAAACACGAACTATCGATTAAGCTTTTGAGTGACCCCGAACGTCAAGTCATTGAGGCTTACGGTGCATGGCGGTTAAAAAAGTTTATGGGTAAGGAATATATGGGCGTGGTGCGCTCTACTTTTTTGATTTCTCCCCAGGGAAAGATTGCGGCTGTTTGGGATAAGGTGAGAGTTAAAGCTCATGTCGCCAAAGTCTTAGCGGAATTACAAGCACAAGTGACTAATTAAGGTCGTGCCACACTGAGTCGGTTAAGGCTAGGAGAGAGGGTAAAATACGATCGGAGATCGCCATTTTTGGGTTATTTTGCTGGTCGGCTGCGGGAATAGCGATACACTTCATTTGTGCGGCTTTGGCGGCTAACACACCGTTTAAGGAATCTTCCAGTGCCAAACAAGATTGGGGCGGGATGTTAAGCTTGCTTGCCGTGGTTAAATAGACTCCTGGGTGGGGTTTGCCCAACACTTCTGATTCGGCAGAATAAACCTCGGTGAATATTTCCGTCAGACCGAGTTTTTTGAGTGCGGCTTGAATAATTATCACGGCGGAAGAAGAAGCTAAGGCAATCTTGACATCTTTACTCCGTACTAAAGTGATCGCCTGTTCTACTCCCGGTAAGCTGCTGCCTTTGGTCTGAATTAGTGCGATTACTTCCTCGACAATTGCTTGCTCCACCTCTAGCTTGGTAAGGTTAGTCCAGGGATAACGCTGATACCAATATTCCACTACTTCATCAATTCTTAAGCCTTGGGTTTGCTGACAGAGTTCCGAGGTCAGCTTAATGCCTACTCGCTGGAATATCAATATCTCAGCTTCTTGCCATAAGGGTTCAGAATCAATCAACAAACCATCTAAATCAAAAATCACCGCTGCAATTGTCATTTAATCTACTCAGTTTAATTGCTCAATCTATAATTTCTGAATTTACGAAGGAATTGAAACGATTAACTTCTCCTTCAACTCGGCTTCTGAAGCTCGAAACCCCACTAAAATTGCTTGGCTATCTCGAACAAACAACGGTCGTTTGAGCAGCATGGCATCTGCCGCAAAAGCATCAATCCACTGTTCATCGCTGAAGCTGTTTCTGGCTTCTCCTAAGGCGCGATAGGACTTACCCGATGTATTGCGCATGCCCTTGCTACCTAATGTATCTACCCAACTAGCGATCGCTTCACGCTCAGGAGGATTATCTTTAGTATTGATAAATTCGTGTTCGATATCATTTCCCCGTAACCAGGCGATCGCTTTTTTACAAGTTCCGCAGTTAGGTATTCCGTAAACCTGAAGAGACATAGACGATGTGATTATAAATGCTGTTGCCTTTCAAATCCTACAGTATTTGCTTAATAATTTGCCCTAATATTTTGCGCGGCTTTACTTACTGTCTCGGTGATTCTTTTATTTCTAGTGACTGGTCTTTTAGCATTTTTAATCCACTCTAAGATACCCCGTTTAACAGATGGTGGAAATTGCTCCCAGTAGTGAAACGCGATCGCATTATCCTCAAAAGCCAGTTTGAGATCGTCTGGCAGAATTAAAGCTTCTACATCATCG
>JBCBIN010000456.1:0-3196 GCA_038524555.1 Cyanobacteria bacterium J06623_7
GATACGTTAAATCTTGCTGCTAAAGCACGTATTTGTCTAACATTTAGTTCTCGCTTGCCATTCAAAATTTCTGAGACAACACCTTGAGAACCAATTTCTGGTAGTTCTGATTGTGATAATGAATGTTCTTCTATTAAATAATTTAGGACATCGACACTATTACAATCGGGAATAGAATAATGTTCCTCTTCATATGCTTCAATTAATATGCCCAAAGTGTCTAACAAAGAATAAAGCGGATGTGTTTCGTCTGTGCCTATTTCGTCGAGCAAGATATTAAGTCTCTCTACTGCTTGTGAGTATTCGCGATCGCTATTTATAGTCAAAAAGGGAGCTATCTCTTGCCAGTGTGGTTGCGCCTGAGAAATAATAGTATTCATTTCCAATTACCTTTGTCGTATTGTTTGTGAGTCAAAACATGGCGGATGTAAATTTTGTGGCGATTAAAGTGTATTGATGCAATCAATCGATATTTGTTTCCGCCAATATTAAATACGATTAAATTGCCGACTAGATCGGCAGAAGGAAATGTTACCCTCAAATCGGCAAAGCTAGAAAAATTAGTTCTCTCAACAATTTTGAACCATCTGTTTAATGGAGCTTGACTATCAGGGTATTCTTGCCAAAAAGTCCGAAGCATTTTTCGAGAAATAATATGCATGTTCTTATCGTATCTCAAAATGAGATAATAAGTGATGCCTTCTTTCTCAGTAAACTCAACGGGGGGAATCCCCGCAACTTTTCGTCGCGCTTCTGCTATGCTTCGTAAATCGCCTTATTCAACTATCCCTTTCTAAAAACTGCCATTTGCGTTGGTGTTCCGACTTTTGTATCCTCCTCTCCAATACCCTGAAACTCAACTCGATAGCTAAATTTTTCCGCAACATTATTAGCCCAATTTTGAAACTCCTGTCTCGTCCATTCAAAACGATGGTCGCGGTGACGTAGTTTGTCGCTGGGTAGTGATGTAAAACGGACGTTGTATTCGCTGTTTGGTGTGGTGACAATAACTAATTTGGGCTGGGCAAACTCAAACAGGACTCTTGCTAAAGTCCCAAGGCGATTTAAGTCGAGATGTTCGATTACTTCGATCGCTGTGGCTGCATCATAGCCGGAGAAACGTCGATCGCGATAAATTAGTGAACCTTGAATTAGCTTAACCCGGTCTTGCTGATGGCAGGGTAAGCGATCGAGCTTGAGGCGCTTTTGGGCAATTTCTAGCTCGCGATGGGCAACATCTACTCCTGTAATTGTGTGGATTGACTTATTTTGTAATAGACGCTTAATTAATTTGCCTTCACCACAGCCGAGGTCGATAACGCTTTCAACTCTACGTGTTTCTAGAACAGCCGCGACTTGTTCCATACGCTGCTGATTGAGACTTAGAGGTTTTTCAATTGCTGCTTCTTCTCGATTTTGGATTTCATTATCCTGACTGTCTTCTATCGTTAATTGCGCTAGAGCTTTTCTGGTTAGCTTTCCCTGTCGCTTGAGATACCTTTTGGTAATTTGCTCTTTGTAAGGATGTAAATCGAGCCAACCTTGCCCGTGACGCAATAGTTTAGCGATTTCTTCGTCTCCTACCCAATAGTGCTTGTCGTCATCTAAAACCGGAATGAGAACGTAAAGATGAGAGAGTAGGTCGCAAAGGCGAATAGTCTGATGTAGAGTTACAGAGAGATAAATACTGTTCGACCATTTAGGAAAAGTCGAGTCTAAAGGTAGGGTTTCCGCTTCTACCCGATAGCCCAAAGGTTCAAATAGCTGGCGTAAAAAAGACTCTCCGTCACGACAGGGTAATACTGGTAACTTAGCCGTCAAAGGGAGTGCTTGCTGGACTAATTCGGGCTTATTATCGCAACGTCCCGCCAAAGCAGTGCGAAATACTTTTGAGATTGCCACGCTCATTAACGATGATGCCACATAAGGGCGATCGCTGACATAGTGACCCAAGCTTTGATGGCGATCTGATTTTCCTCGGACTAACTCTACCGGGTCGATGCTTAACAATAGCGCCGCAGTACATTTATCTGCCCCAGACTCCGGGTAAAATACATGAGCCTGACCGATATTTAAGGGAAATGACTGACACTTATCGGGATGCTTATGGAGCAGAAAGCCCAAATCTGTGGCTGGTTGATAAGTCGTCGCGATCGTCAGCAGCATTATTTTTGACAGGTATTTTATCTAGGGACAAGATAGCACTGAACGACGATAGACTTTTTTCACGAATATTATCAACTATCTGACCAAGAGGGAAAGGGTTAAAGGGAAAAGGGAAAGGCTTATAATCTTAGAGGTACAAAAAGTAATCTACCTTACGGTATTACTTAATGACCAACGCCTTATTGCTGATTATTCCACGAGCGCACGTTACGCACATTTGCTTGATTTTTCGCCACTGTAGCATTGGCACTAAATGAATGCTCCGAGCCTTCGAGATGAACCTGCTTAACAACCTGACGGATTACCTTGCGTACTTTAACTTGATAGTTGCTCAGATAACTCTGCTTTTGCTGATTATAATCTTTGGCATTGGTGGCATAGAGGGCCGGTACGTTGTCGTTATTTAAGACTAGAGCGCAGACATCCGATAAATTGATGCGATCGCTCGAATCACTATAATCTGTAGCAATGTGGCTATAAACATCTGTAACTACTTCCCCCTCAATCAAATTAGTCAAGCTCAAATTAGCCAGCAGATCGAAAATATCACTTTGTCCGATTTTGTTGGTTGCTGCACCATGTTTAATCTCGCGCCAGGAATCAGTTCGAGTCTGTCTGAAAGCAGAATTACGCGCCATCACCACATCTTGTTCTAAAGTCCGCAGACGCTGTTGTTTTAACACTTCTTCGATCGCCTTGGGTAGCAATTTTTCGGTTACAATCTCTTGACACTGCTTACGGTATTGCTTTTGCTGCTTGAGATATCCCCGTGGTGAGGTGGCATAAAGACTGGGAATCTGGATATGGTTAAGTAATAGAGCGCAAACTAAGGCTGGCTCTAAGTACTGCTTTTCTTGAAAGTATTGAGTGTTAATTACCAACAAAACTGCCTGAAGTATTTCTATTTCGGCAATATTAATTAGCTTTAATTGACTAGCCAAATCTGCCGGAGTTAACGCTTTTTTGCCTTGGGGATACTCACTCATCTTTTTTTACCCAATAATTCACGCCGATTTTAACTTTCATCGTT
>JBCBIN010000457.1:0-3179 GCA_038524555.1 Cyanobacteria bacterium J06623_7
AGTACTGCAAATCTTTTATTTGAACTTTAACTATGAATAATTATTGGTCGAAAATCATACTGTTCGCTCTAGGGACAGCAATCGCCGGAACATGTGGTAATATTGCCCAAGCCCAAACAGAAACCGAATTACTTCAGCAGATCGAGGCATATAGTCAAGAACATAGTCAGAATCAAATCGAGCAGGTAACCAACGTCAATCAGTTACGAGACGTTGCGCCGACAGACTGGTCGTATGAAGCTATCCGCAGTTTGAGCGATCGCTACGGCTGCATCTCTGGCTTTCCCAATGGTACCTATCGCGGGAATCAGCCTATCACTAGATATGAATTTGCGGCGGGTTTAAATTCTTGCTTTCAACAAATAGAGCGATCGGTTAATGACAAGTTCGGACAGTCCAGTAATGAATCCGAGCAACATGCAGTAGCTGATTTTGCCGCTAAAATTGACGACTTAAAACGGCAACTGTCTGAGTAGAAAAAATTGAGTCTTTCTAGTTAACAAAAATATCCGGCGTTAGTGAATAGAGGTATGAAAATGAGATTTATTTACTAAATCAAAGTTCATTAGAAGCATTCCTAAAGGATACCGCTCGGCATAATAGCCGATAGCTAATGGTAAATTACTCCATACGTCATAAATTAAATCACCAACGCCTCACCAACGCCAGATTTTTCTGTCCGTCTAACTAAGAAACTTAAATTACTGAGTTTTCTTAAAAGCTGAGAGCTAAGAGCTGAGAGCTAAAAACCAGTAAACTGGAACGAAGCTAATCCACATCAGGCGTAATTTGTTATTCAGTACTGGGAACTTTTTGTCTTTCCATCTGGGGTTGACGGCGATCGCGTCCCCAGGCATCTAAAGTCTGAGCTAGCTGAAGTATCCGTTGCAGCACAAACTTGAGGCTTTTACCTTTCCAATTGGGAACCCGTTCTTGATGAGGGATAGTGTTAGGCAAATCGACATCAATTATTCGACGTTTAAACTCCTCAATTACCTGGGAGTCTTGAATTACTGCCACAATTTCGGCATCGAAGTAATAACTAACAAAATCAAAATTAGCCGACCCCAGGAGTAAATAGCGATCGTCAATCAAAATCGACTTCAGGTGGGTCATTCTGCCCTGGTATAGTCGCAGGTTAATGTCGTGCTGCTGGCATTCCCAACGGTTGTAGCTATCAAAAATTTTGCGGTTATTTGATTCTGGGGTAATGTAGGTGACCTTAACTCCTCTCTCGGTCAATTGACCAATTTTCTCGTAAAAAGGAAAGGTAAAATAAGGGCTTTGAATTACTACTTCTGTCTCTGCTCGGTCTAAAAGCTTAAATACCTCATCCCAAATCGGCTGGTTGTGCCGACCATCAAACATATAAAAGTCGGCTAGATTAAACTTATGCACCCCGGCAAAGTCTTGGTTAGTCCAGGTATTGAGAAAATCTTGCTTGGCAAACTTAGCGATAATGGGGTCATCTAGACGAATCATTAGATCGTGCCACTCAAAATTATGCTCGCTGAAATTAATACCTCCAATGTAGGTTAGGCGATCGTCAATTACAATTAGCTTTTTATGATTGCGCGCCAGGATTTTATTGAGCAATAATCCCAGAGGGTTGGTATAGGTAACTGAGACTCCCCCCGCCGCCAAATCTGACATCATCTGGGCTGTATCTGCTACTTCCTGATGCAGTTGGCGATCGAAGATATGAGTTGGGGCGTTAATAAATTTATCGTTAATGATAACCCGGGAAAAACTATCCACGGCAATACGTTTATCTGTCACCTCCGAAGCCAATAGAGCATCGGCTAAACCTCTGCCGGCACGATCGCCCTCAAAAGATAGGGTCTGAACATATACGTAGTCTTTAGCCTCGGCAATATCTTGTTTTAAGCTCGTCCAAAACTCAGTCGAATCAACCTTTAGCTGAATACTCATACTTTACAGTGATTGCTTAATTAACTGGGGTAGCGCCAACACGAAGGCTAGCCGAATCAATCTGCCCGCAAAGCCACAGATAAAAAAGTTCCAGAAATTAAGCTTGAGCGTACCTGCTAAAATTGCCACCAGATAAAAAGGAGGTAGCCCCGTTACCCCAGAAAAAAACAGAAAAGCACTGTTTCTCTTCCGGGATTTTTCCATCTTTAACTGCAGCTCTTTAATCTGCTTGGTACTAAACTTGCTGTTGCTCTGATTCAAGGATATCTTGAGTACTCCGCGACCAGTACCATATAGTATTCCCTTGGCAATCATATGTCCAAAGGTAGCGATAAACAGGATTGCCGTAAGGTAAGTTAAGGAATTGGGGGCGACAGCCGAGACTGCGGCAAGATAGAATTCGAGGTTTAAAAAAGGAATTAGAGCACTAAATACGCTGAAGATAAACGTTGCTAGGTATGGTCCAAACTGTTCGATTAATTCGGGAGGATTCATGCAAAGACCGCGTATTTAAAGATTAGCATCGAATTTTACGCTAGTTTTAGTGCTTTGTCGATTGAATTGGCGAGCGCCAAAGGGTTCTCCCTGATTTGACTCTAATGATTTATGGCCATGGTAATCAGTCCCTGCTGACCAACGAGGATTTCTCGCAGTAGAGTGCATAAACCAACCAAAATTACTGGGGTTATATCTACTCCGCCAATTGGCGTAATTATTTTGCGTAGAGGCTTGAGAAAAGGTTCTGTAGGGGCAACCGCCAAACTGAAGGGAAACTTGGTTAATTCGGCTTGGGGATACCAAGTTAAAACAATCCTAAAAATAAACAGGATGGTCATTAAGCCGCACAAGAGACTAATTATTAGGCTGCCGATCTCTAAATTCATATCGTTGATAGATACTTGTTAACATAAATATATATTATGCATTGTACTGTTATTTTTGAGTCATCGGGCGGTCAAAACTCAAAGATAAGTCTTCCCAATAAGCAATTATCCTCTAATCCTGGCAATGCCTATTTTCTTGCCGATCAGTAGGCTGAAGTACCCATGGCGATCGCTAATTTATCGCCCTAAGAAATTTTAGCGAGCGATCGTGGCAATATTTTGGCTGACAGATACAGAATAAACTTTAGTTTTGGTTAAAAAAATTTTAGAATTATAAAACAACGTAAACTATTAAAGTTAAAACCAAAATATAGTCAGGCTAAAAATATGACACCCTCTCTATTCAATTTCCTTTTAAGCATC
>JBCBIN010000458.1:0-3144 GCA_038524555.1 Cyanobacteria bacterium J06623_7
GTGAAGTTAGCGGCATTTATATTAACGCTGCCACCGTTGCCCATGCTGTTGGGGGAGGCACTAGCGCGAATACTGCTATTGAATGGAACTTCTTGAAAAGCATCGGGTATGACAGCACCAGTGTCATCTAGCAAAGGTATATTTATAATCCCAATACCGCTAATCGAAACATCATTGCTAGCGTTGAGAGTGATGCTGCCCGTATCGCTATTATTCAGGGTAAAACTATTAATTACACCGCCATTAGTTAAGCGAATATTACGCGCGTTTACTTCAATATTGCCGCTGTCTCCCGCTCCCAAGCTAGGATTTTCAATCCTCGAAGGGTCAAACAAACTGTCTAGACCATTGATGGTTAAATCTTCACTGAGATCGATGGTAATATCACCGGATACCAAATCGCTGGAATTTGTCGCACCAACTCCCCCGATTAAATTGCCTCCCGAATTAAGAGTTAAATTGCGACCCGTAAGCGAGATCGCTCCTCCAGGGGAACCCCGCACCAGCAAGCTAGAGTTTTCGCTCAGAGATAGATCTCCAGTTGCTTCTATGGCTATATTCCCCCCGGCACCCAGACCTGAATTGAGTGTCGAAAGTGAGGAGAAACCGCTGGCGGTAAAGCTATTGGTCGTAATGTCGATCAAGCCCGAGTCGGTAGCCGAATTAAAATTCAAATTGCCCGTAGATATAGTTGAGGTATTTCCCTCTCCCGCTAATGAAATAGTATCTGTGGCGGTGATGTTAATATTCCCTGAGTTCCCCGCACCTAAATTAGACGTACTAATCAAAGCGCGATCACCCAAGCGAAGAGAACCAGTTTCAAGATTAATATCTCCCGCATCTGCCGTTCCTTGCGGGAAAGTAAGGCTAGAAATAGTGCTTACCAGACCTAAGTTGTTGGCGACACCGCTAATTTCAATCGATTCAGCGGCAAATATGTCAATTCCGCCCCCAGACTCTGCTCCTAAAGTTGCCGAAAGTAATCCCGATGAACCAGTCAGAGAGAGGTTACGCGCCCCCACCTGAAGATTGCCACTACCCGCTCCGCTAGCGTCGATAACACTGTTGCCCGATAGTAAAACGTCATCAAAATTGGTGATGTTGTCATAGTTAAAGCTAAATCCTGACTCGACCGCGACTAAATCGACTCGACCAGCCGCAACGCTACCAATTTCAATTCTGCCTCCCGCCGTTTTGACGGTAGCATCATCAAAGTTAATGTTGCCGCCAATAATGCCAATAGTGGCAGTTCCATCGACTCTCAAGGCATCCTGGGTATCGATAATTGGGCTTTCGGGAGTTCTGGTGCCGTTGCCATCTCCCAGAACGGTAATATCACCGGGTTCGTTGCGAAAGTTTAGACCGATGGGGGCATTAATCGTCAGCAGGGGCGAACTATCCGTATCTGCGGCGCTAAATTCCCCCTCGTCAAAGAGAATGCTTTCGGCAGTGGTGCCATAAAATGAGCCACCACCCAAATCTAATCTGGCTCCTGCACCAAACATAATGCCGGCGGGGTTAATCAAAAATAAATTAGCATCATTAGTCCGGAGGGTACCGTCGATGTTAGAAACGTTGCCCCCAGTAACGCGACTAAAGATATTAGAGATATCGCTGGCGTTGTCAAAAAAAGCTGCATTGCCCGCCGGAACAGAGAAATCTTCAAAGCTATGGAACAGATTGCTCCCTCTTGCTGCCCCACCGGTAATTTCGGTAACACTTCCGTTTTGGTTTACTTCAGTATTCGTCGTATTATCCGTCGTCACCTGAGCGATCGCGCGATCGCCATGAAGATAGAAACAGCCAATGCAAAGAGATAGGGGCAGCAGAGCAACTTTAGACATAGCCAAGATACATCAGCGAAAATTCATAATTTCAAGCCTATTACTAAAATAATCACCTCCTCAAAATTTTTATTAGTTCTTAATTTCTGAGTTCTCTCGCTCAAATTTATTTACTCACCCGATCTACAAGATAAAGACCGACTGCTAAACCAGCTAGATTGGGCAACCATGCTGCCCAAAATGGAGAGAGCGCCCCAGTAATACCCAAGGAACCACTAGTAAATCCTAAGCAATAATAAGCAAAGACAATGCCCACACAGAGCGCCAAGCACTTACCACGATCAAGTCCAGCGTATTGACTACCCAAAGCCGCACCGATCGAGATAAAAACGACGCAGATAAAGGGAAAAGCATATTTCTGCTGAATCCGTACGGCAAGTTTGGCCAGTTCTCGGGATGCGCCACTATCTTCAATTAAGCTGAGGTATTCCCGTGCCTGACGAATATTCATAGCCTCGGCGCTGCGTTCCCGATTGACAATCTCAAACATCGTTTTTGAGAAAGGCAACTGTAACAATTCAAAATCTTCGAGGGTGTTTTCTCTACCCCGGGCAAAACTCGCTCTGGAACCTTTTTCTAACCGCCACACTTGCTGCTGGGGTAGCCATAGCGCCGACTCGGCGGTCACAATGGACGCGATTTCCTCCTGATTAAAGCTGATGATGGTTACGGCGATTAACTTAGGTGGGATAAACCGTTCGGCAAAATAAAGCTGTTGGAGTTGCTTGTTGCCATCCGACTCAGATTGATACTCGGTGTAATAAATATCCTGCCGCTGTAGGTTTAATTCCGTTTTAGCTAGATAAGAACTCTGGAGCAAATTTGCCCGATAGTTTGCTGCCGGAACAACTAACTCATTCAGCACAAAAGTTATACCGGTGATGATTAAGCTAAATACCAGGGCGGGTAAAATCAGCCGATAAAAACTAATGCCAAAACTCAACAGGGCAGTCAGTTCGCGATCGCGATTTAAGCGGCTATAGATGATTAAACCAGTCAGTAAAATTGAAATTGGTAAACCATAGGCAGCATATTCAGGAATTTTGCAGCAGAAAACTAAAATAGCTACGGGAATAGGCAGCTGATATTCAGCGATTTTGTAAGCTAATTCACCCACAGTACCCACTGCTACCCCCAAGGCAGTAAAAATACTAACGCTAAAGCCAAAAAACCAGCTTAACTGTTGAATTAGGTAGCGATCCAGCAATGGGACTCGATAACTATACTTACGGTTGGCTAAATTAAATTTCATGCTGGTAGATGATAAACAATAAGCGATAAGCTATAAACTTCCTGAGCT
>JBCBIN010000459.1:0-3136 GCA_038524555.1 Cyanobacteria bacterium J06623_7
TGAGGCTCCGCTGTGCTTATTTGAACAAAGAAATTAACCCGAGCATTTATGCTTAATTAAAAAGTGGGATGCTCCCATCCGCAAGTTGGGTAAAACTCAAATCGGACTGGCTTTATTTATGATTTTATTTATTACCGGTGCGGGGAGCTTTTTGTTTGATATTGCCGATGTTATGGTGAAAGCTTTAATCCTGTAAAAATCGATAGTTCATTGATAATTTATCGGCTCAATCAATCTCAAAATTAAACGGTAGACGAGCATACACACCGCTAGGATCGTTAAAATCACTCAGCATAGCTAACTCCTGTCTAAGCTTCAGAAATTCTGCCGTTACGGGGTCGATCGCGCCTTGAGATTCTAGACTCTTAACGTCAAACAGATGCTGAATTATTTGAGTTTCAAAGCGATTCTGTTGGGGATATTCTTCTAACTGCCAATTGTCACCTAGTTCTGCCTGTTCGGCGGCATAGGCGATCGCATTTTCTAGTCCTCCTAGGCGATCGACCAAACCAATTTTTACCGCTTCTTTTCCCGACCAGACACGACCTTTAGCAATTTCTTTGACTTTTTCCACCGGCAAATTACGGTAGCGCGAGACTTTTTTCAAAAATAGTCGATAGGTTTTGTTAACCGATTTTTGATAGATGGCTAACTCAGCAGCGGTTTTCGGACGGACGTTAGAACTAATATCGGCGAATTCTCCTGTTTTGACCACATCCCAGGTCACGCCATTATCGTTAGCAATTTCTTGAATATTAGACAGTAAGCCAAACACGCCAATAGAACCGGTAACGCTATTTTCCTCAGCAAAAATTTGGTTGGCACCAGCGGCGATCCAGTAACCTCCAGAAGCAGCGACGTTGCCCATAGAAACAATGACGGGCTTTTCCTTTTTAGTAAGTAAGATTTCCCGTAGAATCACTTCAGAGGCGGTGGCGCTACCACCAGGACTGTTTACCCGCAGCACAATTGCCTTAACGCTATCGTCTTCCCGTAGGTCGCGAAATTCCTGGGCAAAGCGATCGCTTCCAATCGTTTCAATACTGCCACTCCCGCCGACAATAGCTCCTTCAGCATAGACCACCGCAATTTTCTGGGTTGCGCTCGAATTTACTCCCGTCGGTAAAATAGTGCGATCGGCATAGTCGCCTAAATCTATTTGTCTAAAGCTTTCTGCTTCTTCGGTTTCCCCAGTCAATTCCCGCAGCTTAGTAACGACATTATCGTAATAACCCACTCGGTCGATCAGACCCGCCTTATTTGCTTCTTGGGGTTCGAGATAACCCTTAGCATCGGCTAACTGCTGTAGCTTAGAGGCATCCAATTCACGACTATCGGCAACGGTACTGAGAAATTTATCCCAGAGGTCGCTAATTAAAGCCTGGGTCTGTTGTTTGTTTGCCTCGCTTAAATTAGTCCGGATATAGGGTTCGACCGCTGATTTATAATCTCCTACCCGAATTACCTGCACTCCCACCCCATATTTTTCCAATGCACCCTTAAAAAACATCTGTTTGGAACTCAAACCATTGAGTTCGATTGTCCCCATCGGATTAATAATTACTTCATCTGCGAGAGAAGCAAGATAGTATTCTTTTTCACTCAAGGTAACGTCATAGGCAATAATTTTTTTACCCGCAGCTTTAAACTTCTCTAGAGCAACTCTGACTTCTTCCATGGTGGCGTAGCCGTTGGGGCTGCTACCTCTTCTACCATCAAGAAACATAGCGACAATGCGCTCATCTGCTGTTGCTTCTTCAATCGACTGGAGGGCGCGACGTAGAGTAATAATCTCTTGTTTCTTGCCAGAAAATGCCTGTGCCAGATTAGCCGGAGGTTTAGAATCTCGCACTTGAGTAGATAAATCGAAAACTAATACTGATTTATCCTGAATGCCCTGGACGTTTTCTTCTTCCGAGATAGCAGCAATTAGCAGCACAAATAGACCGCTAACGCTCAAGCCGAGAACTAGAAACAAACCGATAACGCTGCCTAAGGTACTAGCGAAAGTCTGTTTGAGAAATTGACGCATGGCAATAGTTTAGGTGGTGATTGTAGTGTGTTGTGTGAGATAGAATCGAGATAAATCCGACTTGAACTATTCTTATACTTCCACTTCTAGATTGATAATCACCATTATTGCTAATTACAGGCGTTTTCAGTTGGATAGACCATAACGGCTAAATATGAGTTAGATAAAAGGACGGCGATCGCTACATTAATTTAACCTTGGCAAACTGTCATCAAAAATTCATTTATTTGTCACACGAACGCCACGAGCAACCAGTATCTTAAGTGTTGTCAGCTCTACACATGATTTCACTCATAAGCTCCTTCAGGCTTTATAGGGCTGACTTTATTATGGCGCGTCATCAACACTACGATTGCACAAGTCGCTTGCCTAACCGTCAATTATAAAAAAGGGCTTTTTTGAGTTTCGTATATTCGGCATTGCTGATTTGAAGTATGAATTTACAAGTAATCTATTATTAGCTATCAGCTATCAGCTTTTTGAAGATTCCTTATGAAGCAAAATAGAAAGTAACCATACCTCGATCCAGCAACACCCATCTGCAAAGCGCTAAAGGACTAGCGACCCGTCGCACATCGCGGTATTACTTTAGGAAAAGAATTCTTCCCTTCCAATGATGACACGCTCTAAACTCTCTTTTAACTCAGCTAAATTCATTGTGCCGATATCTCCTTGTTTACGAGTACGAACACTTAAAGTCTGAGTTTCAACTTCTCGCTTGCCAATTACTGCCACTACAGGAATTTTTTCTAATTCGGCATTACGTATTTGTTTGCCTAAACGTTTCCCTGAACAATCCATTTCGACTCGATAACCAGCTTGTTTGAGATTAGCAGCAACAGTTTCCCCATATTCTCTTTGCTCTTCACTCACTGGTAGCAAGCGGATTTGTATTGGTGCTAGCCACAAAGGAAAATCCCCCGCATAGTTTTCGATTAAAATACCGTAAAAACGCTCTAAAGAACCAAAGATTGCCCGATGAATCATAATCGGACGTTGACGCGAACCATCGGCTGCGACATATTCCATATCAAAGCGTTCTGGTAAATTAAAATCTACCTGGATAGTGGAACATTGCCAAGTACGCCCGATCGCATCTTTAAT
>JBCBIN010000460.1:0-3131 GCA_038524555.1 Cyanobacteria bacterium J06623_7
CCAAAGCGATAATCTGACCGACGATTGAAGTCTGGGGCTGAAGCTGATAGAGATAGGGCTGGTAAATAGAGCCGGTCGCCGAAGTCGCTTTCGATCTACCCCCTTGGGGATCGGGAATGCAAACCGTGGCCATAATGCCGTCGCGAATAATTTGTTTTTCCGCAAAGCTAAACTGTAATGATAAATCGAGCTGCGCCTCTGATAGAGCTGAATTGAGGCAGTTTATGTACCGAATTAATTTATGCGCGGTTTCTGCTTCGCTTAAGCCAGATTGTCGCCTACGAGTTTGATTGAGCCGAACGGGTTCAAATATTTGCACCATATCATGGGCTAATCCACAGACGGAGAGCAAACTTTCTAGCCGAGTCAGTTGCGGTAATGAACTGTTGGCTAATAAAGCTGGCTTGATTGCCTGAAAAATAGATAGGGCACGACGTTCAACCGCCAAGGCATGGTCGAGATTATGATAGTAGAGCTGTTTGTGAGCGGCTTCCCGCACGATTTCGGCTCTAACATAGTTTTTAACTAGCTCGACGGTATCTGTAAATGAGGTTGGTGGTTGCTCCCAATATTTTTGCGTCATGAACAATGATTATCTTGGTGACGGAAGCTTAAATTCATTGAATCTGCTGAATCTACAGATACTGTTTATAGAGATATTTTGAGGACTATCCCTCGACCTGATTGCCCTCCTTAACCAAATTCACCGCTAATTTAGCTGAAAATCGTCAGCGTTGGTAAATACGTAATGTTGTCTGTAGCTTTGTCATCGATCTAGATCCAAACTAGAAGCTAATAGCGACACAGAATAGTCTTGTATAGGACATTACTTCGCAACCAATGCCAAAAGGTTACTACTTTATTCTTTAGTCATTTTTTGGTTTTTCTTTAAGCTATCCGAGGACAACTTTGTGAAAGCTTAGCAGAGCGATCGCCAATTGAGGGTGAATTTTTTACTCAATACCAACCCCTCATGGCTAAACTTTTAATGCTAATCCTTCAAGGTTAAACAGAAAGACAAGTTTTTATTCTTGCCACAGTCGCTTAATAACTGTTTCCGGCTTTATATCCTGGATGTCATTACTGCTGGAGAAGATAGGGGTACAGTTAGTTTTAGTTTCCGGTAAAGTGGGGCTCTTGTCTTGCCCAATTAAGGCAAAAGTGTAGGTATCAGTTGCTACGGCTAGCTGAATTATCTTACTGCTATTCGATAGAATCAAATTAGACCCAGCAATTATCGCTGCTGCCTTGCCGACATCGGGAGGTGCAATTACCTTAAGGTTGCCATTTGCCGTCACCATCGCCGTGACCCAGCTCTGATTTAGACTTGTCTGTAATAAAACAATGGTCAATTCTGTTTGGCGCTGCTCAATATCAGCAATGATTTTTTGCCAGCTAGCCAGAGGATAAGAGCTAACCCCATCGTCGGTCGGTTCGTCGCACACAACAATATAGCCATTCTCCATCCCACCTCTTTGCTGTTCTGCTTCAGCCCAACGAATATCTTCCGTCGGTACGGCGATCTCCACCGGGGGGCAAACGGCTTTAATTCCCAACCCGGCTACCAAGTCGTGATACATTTCTGCTCGATATTGCTCGGACTTACGGGGAACAGCTTGAGAAAGATACATTGCCGCATCATCAGCAAAACCGACTCTTAGAGGAATTCCGTTGAGCCACAATAGTAATTTAATTCGCCAAGAAGTTTTCAAACTAATCAGGGCATCATACTCGCGATCGCGCACCGTACCCAAAAGATTGAGATAGTCAGCAAAGCTGTTACGGTCTTGAAAATCAAACACTAGAACGTCATCGACATTTTTGCAAACTCGATAGGCTTTTTTCGAGCGCGGTTCGACCAACACATCGATTATCGCTTGGGGGTATTGTTGCTTGATTGTTTCCAGGGTCGGAAAAAAGAGAATTTGATTGCCGATATCGCCAGGCACGAGGGCTAGTACACGCATTCTATCAAGAAGATATAGTCCTTAGTTTGTCTGAGGACAATTTTAGTGGATGATAGAGCTAAAGCGGATTATTTTTAGGAAAACATCATTAAATGCACTTATTGATTCCTGCGGCGGGGATGGGTCGTCGGATGGGAAAAGAACTCGAAAAGCGAGGACTCAGCCCCCGGAATAAACTTTTACTCGAACTGCTAGAAAAGCCACTGCTAGCCTGGAGCTTACTGGCAGCCGAAGCAGCGACGACAATCGACTGGATTGGCATTATGGGACAGCCGACGGATTTTCCCAACTTCAAGCAAATTTTAAGCGAGCTAAAGTTAACCAAACCAGTGGAATTAATTGTGGGCGGAGAAACTCGACAGGAATCTGTTTATAACGGTTTGCAGGCGTTACCTAAGTCGGCGGCGCAGGTTCTAATTCATGATGGCGCTAGGTGTTTGGCTACCCCGGAACTATTTGATCGCTGTAGCCAGAGCTTGAGCAACTGTCAGGGTCTCATTGCGGCTGTTCCCGTTAAGGATACGATCAAGATTGTCAACGAACAGGGAATAATTGCCGATACGCCAGATCGCCGTAATTTATGGGCGGCTCAAACTCCTCAAGGTTTTGCAGTCGAGCTACTTAAGAGCTGTCACGAACGGGGTAAGCAGTCGGGGTGGGAAGTTACAGACGACGCGGCTCTATTTGAAAAGTGTGGTCTTCCAGTTCAGATCGTCCGAGGGGAAGAAACAAATTTAAAAGTCACTACTCCCGTAGATTTGGCGATCGCCGAATTTATCCTACGCCAGCGATTAGACGAGGATTTACAGCTGTAATTTCTACCGGTTGAGAGCATCAAGGAAAAAAATATCTGAATATTTTACAAAAAAATGTCTTATATCTCTAATATTGTTGTACTTTATATTTATACGGTAACTATTTTGTAGGCAGAGCGTCTTCCCCGCTTTTTCTTTCCTTCCCAGACGATCAAAACAATCAAATAAGCTATGGTCTCGCTCACGTTTTGCGGTCTGGTAAGCATAATCCATCGGTTCTGAGTATCTATTTGGAAGCGTTTAAGCGTTAATGCAATAAAGATTCAGATAACTATAGCGTTTCTTATAGTGGTGAGGTACAGTAGCAACAGTGAGCATACCAATTACGGATATCTTTTGTTGTGACTTT
>JBCBIN010000461.1:0-3118 GCA_038524555.1 Cyanobacteria bacterium J06623_7
GGCAATTCGGATACGCCCATGAATCGTTTAGTACAGGGAGATGTGGGTTCGGGGAAAACTATCGTCGCCGTCTATGCTATCCTCGCGGCAATTCAGTCGGGCTATCAGGCGGCATTAATGGCACCCACCGAAGTCCTCGCCGAACAGCATTATCGGAAGCTAGTCGCCTGGTTTAACCTCTTGCACCTTCCAGTAGAGTTGCTCACGGGTTCGACTAAAACAGCCAAACGGCGCGAAATTCATTCTCAGCTAGAAAATGGTGAATTGCCATTGTTAGTGGGCACCCATGCCCTAATTCAAGACCCCGTTAAGTTCCAGAAGCTGGGTCTAGCGGTAATTGATGAGCAGCATCGCTTTGGGGTGCAGCAACGGGCGCGTTTATTAGGCAAGGGCAAATCTCCTCATGTCTTAACTATGACCGCCACGCCAATTCCCCGAACTCTAGCTTTAACTCTCCACGGTGACCTAGATGTCAGCCAGATTGACGAATTACCTCCGGGTAGACAGGCAATTGACACGATGATGAAACAGGGTCGCGATCGCAAAAAAGTCTATGATCTGATTCGTCGCGAAGTCGCCCAAGGCAGACAAGCTTACATTATCTTTCCCCTAGTGGAAGAATCAGAAAAACTCGACCTCAAAGCAGCTACAGAAGAACATCAACGTTTATCCGAAGTTATCTTTCCCGAATTTCAAATTGCCCTGCTGCATGGTCGTATGAGTTCGGCAGAGAAGGATGCAGCCCTTAACTCCTTCCGGGACAATAAATGCCAGATTATCGTTTCTACTACCGTGATCGAGGTTGGGGTAGATGTACCCAACGCGACAGTTATGGTAATCGAACATGCCGAACGCTTTGGTCTATCCCAGCTACATCAGCTACGGGGACGAGTCGGACGAGGCAGTAGTAAGTCATTTTGCTTTTTAATGAGCAGTACCAAAACCGTAGAAGCCAAACAGCGTCTGGCAGTACTAGAACAATCACAAGACGGCTTCTTTATTTCCGAGGCAGATATGCGCTTTCGGGGACCCGGTGCGGTGTTGGGGACTCGTCAGTCGGGATTGCCCGATTTTGCCCTGGCTAGTTTAGTAGAAGACCAAGAGGTGCTTAATTTGGCGAGACAGGCAGCCGAAAAAATTATTGCTGGAGATCGCCTATTAGCTAATTATCCGTACCTCAAACAAGAGTTAGAAATTCGCTATCGTCGTCTGATGGGCGGCGATATTTTAAATTAGCTCTATCAAACGCCTAATGTGAATTAGCTTCGTTGAAAGGTTATTAGCTGCGCGAAACAAAGTTTCGCCAGTCGTCGAAGACGACGATCTCCCCTAAAGGACTTCCTTCGGTCGCACGTACGTGCTGCGCTATCAGCTATCAGCTTTTAAGTAGTTCTAATTATAGTTAGAGTAAATCGGCGATCGCTCTTTCTAATTCAGACTGTTCTAAGGTACTTAAGACAAATACTTCTTGTACGGTTTTTCCCTGACGAGCAATCACTTTATAACCACCACGAATAGGAACGGATACTTTAAGCTTGAGCTGGGGAATATGGCTTCTAGTTTTTTTAATTCTCCCAGGGGTTACAGTGGTAATTCCTTCACGCTTCACGAGTTTTTCGAGCACTGGAATTAAGCCAGCTAGATGAGTTGAGTGATTCCAAACTAACCGACCGTCAGAAGCCATAATTTTCGCTGTAAGGTTTACCAGTTGTCGTCAAATTGTCATTATCAAAAAACAACCAATCTAATCTAATAGTAAAGGTTGGAGGTTAGATCGAGAATAATTTAGGCTTTTTCCAGAGGTGCCATGGTCAAACCCGCTCGCCGTAGCTGTTGATGGTAGAGTTCTGCCTGTTCTTGTGGCCCAACCCAAACTATTGCCTGTCCTTCAAAATGTACTTGGTTAGTCAGTTCGCGAGCGCGATCGCCATTCATTCCCGGAATATACTTTAGTAAACACTCAATCACGTGCTGAAAAGAGTTGTGGTCGTCGTCAAGCACGATAATTTTATAGTTTGGATAATGCTGCTTGACCGTTTGACCGGCTTTCTCTTTAACAACTGTTGGGGAAACACTCATATTGGGAAAATAGTAACTCAACTTGTTAATAAGATATGGGAACAGATAGACGGATATCAAGCAAATCTCCCCATAATGATCGTTATCCCTTTTTGTCCCCAGACCGGGATAATCATCATTAGCTGAAAAGTTAGAGTAATAATTTCAATCGATTTAGTCTGCCTCTAGCTTGTGAAAGACAATAGTTGTTTTTTCAGTGCTGCTAAGCTACATTGCAGCATATCGAGCGGCTTGATCGGTCGTAAGCATCGTCAGTCGTCATCTTCGTCGTCACCCCTATCGAGAAAACATGAAAATTGTAATTGGCTGGCTATATCCAACCTTAATGAGTACCTACGGCGATCGCGGTAACGTCATCTGTTTGCAGCGGCGCTCTCAATGGCGCGGGATTGAGGTCGAAATTCTACCACTTAAGCGCGAAACATCGGCAGCAGAATTCGAGGGAGTCGATCTGATTGTCGGCGGTGGGGCTCAGGATCGGCAGCAAGAAATTGTCATGCGCGATCTCCAAGGTGCTAAAGCCGCAGCCTTAAAAACCCAGCTAGATAGCGGTACCCCCGGAGTTTTTACCTGTGGTTCACCCCAACTATTGGGTCACTACTACGAACCAGGAGAAGGTAAGCGTATTGAGGGTTTGGGCTTGCTAGACATGGTAAGTCAGCATCCCGGAATTGAAGCCCAGCGGTGTATTGGTAATTTAGTCTTTGAGATTACGGCTAACCCTTTAGCTCAGGAATTAACGGCGATGACCGGCAGTAAACCGATCGCCATCGGCTTTGAAAACCACGGTGGACGTACATACCTTCAGGACGTGCAGCCTTTGGGTAAAGTAATTAAGGGTTATGGCAATAACGGTGAAGACCAAACTGCGGGAGCTTTCTATCAAAATGCGATCGCGACCTATTCTCATGGCCCTTTACTGCCCAAAAATCAATTTATTGCTGATTGGCTGATTAAAAAAGCTCTGCAACGAAAGTATCAAACAGAAATAAACCTCACGCCTCTGGATGATTCTCTAGCTGTTGCAGGACGCAAATCA
>JBCBIN010000462.1:0-3097 GCA_038524555.1 Cyanobacteria bacterium J06623_7
CGAAAAAATACGCTTCAAAAGCTTTCTTCCCCCCAAATGATGACACGCCCTAGTAATTACTCAAGTATGCCGGAGGGAAATTAACTTCGCGATCAAGCTCGGTCGGATGTATTTGTCTGTCAGGAAAGTCTTACAATCAGAAATAGATTGATAAATAAATAATTAACTTGCTAACAATGCTACGCAAAATTGTCATTATATTTATGTCGCTATCGTTGTGCTGGACTACCGTGGCTTGCGGCGGTTCATCTACATCAGTATCGACCCAGCCATCATTTAATAATAATGCTAACGTTCCTGCCGCGCCGATTACCCTCGACGATGGAAAGTATCCCGTGCAGCAAGCTACTTACGATGATGTTAGTGGTGAATACAGCATCATGCTCTTAAATACTCCTGCTGGCACTCCTCCCGTCTTGCAAACCGCCCAGCTACAGATGGCACGGATCGACGAAGCAGAAGCCGCCGCCGGCGAAAAAACTTACGTCGAGGTCGAGGACAAGCAGCCTGTCATGTATCTGACCGAAGACTTTAAGATTGAATACGTTCATAACGTTACCGAAACCAGAGAAAATCCCCAGACTGGTCAACCACAAACTGTGGTAATTAGGAGAGAATCTAGCTTCTGGACTCCCTTTGCTGGAGCGATCGCCGGTCAAATGGTCGCAAACGCCTTATTTCGACCACAATATTATGTTCCGCCTGTCTATACCGGTAGCGCATTAACTGGATATGGTGGCTATGGACGCAGCTATTCCCAGGCGGTCAATCGCTATCAGGAACGATACAATGCCCCTCCCGCTGCGGTAAAAAATCGCCGTACTCTCAGAACAACTGGCTCAATTCGCAATACGGCTAATAGCAACAAAGCCCGAAAAACGGTGAAAAATAATAGTCGTGCTACGGGTTCTGGGGTAGGTTCTAGCACTCTCCGCAGTTCCGGCAAAAATCGCGCCAAACAGCAAAAAAGAAACAGCAGCTTTGGTAGCAGTGGTGTCAGAAGACCCAGCCGTAGTTTTGGTGGTGGTAGACGCAGAAGACGGTAATTTTAGTTAACAATTAATCATTAACAGTTAACAGAGAAGCGATCGCTTTAAACATCAAGGCGATCGCTTATTTGTCTCGATATTTAAACGGTTTTAATCGTGCATAAAATTTTATAGCCATTCCCAACCAGAAACTTAAGTACTAAAATACTATTTTAAATTTCCCAGCCCCCAGTCCCCCGAACCAATAAATGATAATGATACAGAAATTAATTGGAACGACTACATTTATCGCTATATCGATAATTTTGGGCGGATGTACGGCAAGTCTCTCAACCTCAAACCCCGCCTCTGTTGTCGCCAGCAGCAGCACTGCCAAAGTCTCCCAAGTTAAAGCGACAGGAGAACCAAACGACTATACATTTGCCGTGACGATCATCAGTCCCGACACTGGCTGCAACCGCTATGCGGACTGGTGGGAAGTTATTACCCCAGACGGCGAATTACTATATCGTCGGGTTTTGCTCCACTCTCATGTAGACGAACAGCCGTTTACCCGCACCGGAGGAATAGTAAACATATCTGCCACTCAACCAGTTATTGTTCGGGTTCACATGTCCGATAGCGGCTATAGTGAGATCGCCCAACAGGGAAGTGTGAGAGATGGCTTTACTGAGGTAACTTTACCCACAGATTTGGCACCAGCTTTGGCAAACCAAAAACCATTACCCGGGAACTGTGCTTTCTAACATCGTCTAAGCTACACTGATGTTTCAAAATCAAAAATAAGATAAAGCCAATTTAATAATGCTTACGATGGTTGAAGCTTTATCAAACAGAAAGCTGGTAAATCATGGATAGACATCAGGTAGAAGCAAGGGCAATTTTATTAACTAAAGTCGGGAGTCATAGCTATGGTATTAATACCAGCGGTTCGGATGAAGACTACAAGGGGATTTTTGTTGCCGATAAGGAATACTATTTCGGACTAAAGAATATCGAGCAGAAAGACAAAGGATGGTTGGAAGATTCGATGTGCTTCCCCAAACTAAACGGTATTAAAGACTTAGTATTCTACGAGCTAAGAAAATATTTAAAGCTAGCTAAAGATGCTAACCCGAATATTTTAGAGCTATTGTTTGAATCGCCCAAATTCTATCAGTATGTTCATCACATCGGTCAAAAGCTGCTTGATCGCCGGGAAATATTTCTCAGTAAAAAAATTCGCTATAGCTATTCTGGTTATGCCTATGCTCAGATTCGCAAAATTAAGAGTCATCGCAAATGGCTACTCGATCCCCCGGGTAAAAAACCCGTTGCTGAAGACTATGGCTTAACCGACAGTTCGGCATTAGATAAATCAGAGGAAAAAGCCTTTATTACCTTTCTCTGGATGCTGATTAAAGATCGAATTGAGTATGTCGAAGAACAGCAAGAACTATACGACCTGATTAGCGATCGCATTGATTACAAGGGGGTAATTAACAACAATCAGCTACCGTTAGAATTTTATCCCTATCTTCAGAATCTAACGAATGCTAGCGATCGCTACATGGATTTACTACGTCGTACTCAAGCATACCGTCAGGCACTACACCACTGGAAAAGCTATCAATCTTGGCTAAAAAATCGCAATCCCCAACGAGCAGAATTAGAAGCAAAATGCGGGTTTGATGCCAAACATGGAGCGCACTGTATCCGTCTAGCAAGAATGGGTAATGAGATTCTTACCACAGGCAAAGTTAATGTCGATCGCCGAGGTATAGACGCCGAAGAACTGCTGGCAATCCGTTTGGGAAATGTTGCTTACGATGTGGTTTTAGCTGAAGCCGAAAAGCAGTTTGCTCAACTAGAGCACAGTTATGAAATCTCTAAGTTGCCCTACAGGGTAGATGATATCAAGATAAATCAATTGGCGATCGCTTTAGTTGAAGAATTTGGCTGGAGTTAGAAACAGAGAGTCGTGGGAATTGATAATTTTTGGTGGTTTTAACTTTCTATCAACAGTATAGAAATGTCCCGCGAAAAGCCTTTCTGGGAGCATCCCACTTTTTAATTAAGCATAAATGCTCGGGTTAATTTCTTTGTTCAAATAAGCACAGCGGAGCCTC
>JBCBIN010000463.1:0-3096 GCA_038524555.1 Cyanobacteria bacterium J06623_7
ATTTGTTGACTAAGCACTACTGTTGTCAAATAAGTGCTGAAGCAAGCGATCACGATAACGGTTGATTTTTGACGGGAATTCTATGTCAAAGTTCAAGAATGACCGAGAGCTAGTCAGCCTTGAGCAGAGTATTATACTGTGTTGCTTTATTATGTCCCTCGGAGATAAGTACACCACTTCGCCGCGAGGGTGATATCGGTAAAGGGTACGGTCAACTGGCGATCGCCAAAATCAAATTCGACCGCAGTTTTACCTTTACTGGGCAGATTGTCTATGTCAGGTTCCGTAGGGCGATCGCTAACCAGAAGATTGATTTGTTTAACTTGGTCTAAAGAAAAGCTTTCTAACTCCACCATTCCCTTGCGAGTAGGTTTGCCCCAGGTTACCTGTTGTCCTTTTCTGCCCAACACGGCATAGATATCAAACTTGGCGTTATCAAAATCTGCCGCCCAAACTTTATAAGCTTCTAGCTTGCTATATTCATTCCAACCGCTCCAGGTCAACCAGAAAAACGCCACCAGTAGGGGTAGCCATAATAGTCCTCGTTCCATGTTTCGACTCTCAAATTTGCTACGGACAAAACATTAACATTTTCTGACTCCCCACTCGAGCTTAATCGGGAGTGATTTCAATAATTCCCCCACCTAAGACCATTTCACCGCTATATAGCACTGCGGCTTGACCGGGAGTGACGCCAAACTGATGAGATTCAAACACAATTTTGATGCGGGAATCTCCTAAAGGAATAATTTGGGCGGGAACAGACGGAGAACGATAGCGAATTTTCACCTCTGCCTGAATTGGCGTAGTCGGCTCGGCAATCGAAACCCAGTTTAAGCGATTGGCAGTACATTCCAATCTACCTCCCGTAAGGCGATCGCCCACCACAACTCGATTCATGACTGCATCAAGCTTGACCACGTATAGAGGTTCGGCAGCAGCAATGCCCAAACCCCGACGCTGCCCGATTGTATAGTGATGAATGCCAGTATGTTTGCCCAACACGTTGCCCGCCAGATCGACGATATCACCTTCTTTTTGATTGATATAGCGATCAAGAAAAGTTTGCATCGAACCATGAGCCTCTACCAGACACAAATCTTGGCTTTCGGGCTTGGCGGCGGTAGATAAACCAAATTCTGCGGCAATGCGTCGAGTTTCCTCTTTTGTCGTTTCCCCTAGAGGAAAAATTGAACCCGCCAACATTTCTTGGGTCAGATCGTAAAGAAAATAAGACTGGTCTTTATTGCGATCGACTGCTCTTAATAATTGATAGCGATCGCTTGTAGGGTCGTAGTTAATTCTGGCATAGTGCCCCGTAGCGATCTTATCCGAACCTAATTCCTGCTTGGCATAGTTCAGCATGGGCGAGAACTTAACGGTACGATTGCACTGAGAGCAGGGTAGGGGAGTCACTCCCGCTTCATAGCCATTGACCACATAGTCAATAATATGTTCTTGAAAGACATCCCGACTATCGACGATATGGTGAGGAATCGATAACTCTTCACATAGTCGAGCTGCATCTACCATGCCTTCAGAACAGCACTGCCCTTTACCCTTCATCAGCCAAAGAGTCAGACCAATAACTTCGTAACCTTGATGGTGGAGAGTAGCGGCAGCAACGGAGCTATCAACGCCACCCGACAAGCCGACAACGACCTTCTTCATGAACCTTATTCGAGAATCTTACGTCAACAAACAGCGAATATATCTGTTAGCAAAGATGATTTCTTTTGTCAAGGATCGAGATCGCACTCAATCCGATTCAAATCACTTACACTGTACTTATATAGACTATCTCATTTTACTAACTCTTGCGTGGCGAATGAGAGTTCTTAGTTTAGCCTAGATCGACCAAGGCAAATGGCGATTATCTACTAGCTAGGTAAAGGAGAATTTAAGCAATTAATCTCCATGCGTACTAGACAAAATGGCAGCATCAGACTATTAATTAAAGTAGGTGAAATAACAGTTTATTTTGCTTAAGTATATCTAAATCGTTATTGCTAACAATCCTTAAATTTTATTTGCAGATCGATAAATATGAATCGCTATAAATATCGTTATTTAGCCTGTCTCAGTTTGGCATTTGTTGTCCATAGCACCACGGCAGTCAACGCCCAAGTAAAAGACGAACGCCCAGTTTATTTAAGTCGCAATAATACGAGAGAATATACATTTAAAGCGCCCGATAGTAAGACCTTAACTAACAGTAAAAGCCTGACTGCCGTGGGAGGATATAAGGTTGAAGTCTACGGTAACGAAGATGAACTATTAAGCCAGGTCAGAAACGTCGAACCACAGGCTTTTGTTAAAGGAAATATTATTCAAGTAGGAATTTTTAGCCAGCGTAATAATGCTGAAGATATGGTGCAAAAATTAGCGGGAAAAGGTTTTTGGGCGAGAATGATTACACCTTAAGCTAGCCTGTTTTCATTTTGTTCGTTTAGATAGTAATCGAGGTGTCCGGCAAGCATCGGAAATCATACTATCAGCCCTAAATTTGATCTGAATGTATTTACTGCTACTTACAATCAGCTAATTCGGCAATTTAATTGATTATTTTTTTGTTTTGGAAGTCTCTATCAATTTGAGTTTAAGAGGCTTCTTTTTTATTAGATATTAGCTTGTAATTTAACTGGAGATCGCTAAAATAGCCAATCGCAAGATACCCCAAAATAACTATTAATAATTTTCCCAAGCATATTGGCCAATCCCTGTTCCTCCGCAGCAATAAATGATAATGATACGGAAATTAAATAGAAAAACTATAGTTAAAATATTTTTAGCTTTCAGGTATATATTGAAATATTATCCTTGCGTTATTTTGCATCAGATAGGTTAAATAACTAAGACGATGAAAATTGCCATTATCTGTTCGAGCTTTTTTCCGGTAATTGATGGTGTAACTATTGCCATATACGAAAGACTAAAGCAGTTGAGTAGTCTAGGGCATCAAGTGATCGCCTTTTGTCCCGACTATAGTGAACTCGCCCATATTTATCCTGACTACAGAAAATATCAGGGCAACATTTTACCGGGTATAGAAATAGTCAGCTTGCCCAGCAAAAAAGCGATCGCTCTAGATTTTGA
>JBCBIN010000464.1:0-3094 GCA_038524555.1 Cyanobacteria bacterium J06623_7
ACAGTCACTTCAACGGAGGACACCTCCGCAACGTGCTGTTTCGCTAATCCTTTAGGGCAACAGTCAACAGGGGTGTACTTACGCCCCTTTTTTACGGGACAAAAATTCATTAAAACGACTATAGTTCGCCGGAAAAAGGATTAATTTTTATGGGCGATTCTACTTGTTCCGCATCCTCAGGAGGGACAAAGTTAAAAGTTTCCGGCGCGATCGCGGTAGGAATAGTCTGACTGATAATTTGTTCTAGCATCAGTATTTCTATGCCATCTAGCTGACCGACTAAATCTGCTCGTTCGATATTGGCTAACTGGGGAGAGACATAGGCGGTAACTTCGTAGCTGCGATCAACAGCATCAATATCATAGACCGCATAGGTTTGACCTTCAATCTGCTCGTTGCGGATAACCATATTTTGCAGATCGACATTAGCAAAACGCTGGAAGTAACTGACCAAGCGATCTGGAGGTAGTTTGGCAACTGCGCGACTGGCGATACGATTATTGTTTACGGTGTTCAGGGTTTGCAAATAGAAATTAGCCAGGATTCCTACCGATAAACTATCAGTCGATTCGAGAAATTGCGGATATTCACTCACTGAATACTGATTCTCTTGGCGATCGTAAATCCACACTTGAGTACCGTTCCCAACAATCTGATACTGTTGCTCTAAAGCTCTTTCTTGATTAAAAAAAGTAATTCTAGTGCTGACCTTATTAGGAGCGGCGATAACTGTTTCAATCTGAGCTTGGGCAGAAAGGAGAGAGTCTGGCACCACCGTTGATAGCTCTATTTCTGATTCGATTTGATAATTTTGCTGTCCCAGAAGCCTACTAGTCGCTTGAACTAGAGGTGCTGCTTGAAGTAGAGGTAGAGGGATAGCTGGCTGTGGTGTAGCGGGAGCGGGAGTATCGGTTTGAGCCAGAGCGAGAGGTAGCCCAATATTGTGGAGACAGGCAACACTCAAAGCCAATGAGAATAAAAATTTCATTTATACACCAACATGAATTAAGTTCAAATCTATCATGTGGTGCTATTTGTTAGATCTAGCGATCGAGCTATTTATCGAGATTTTACCCTATCTTTTTCAATTAGATCGATTCATGATTAAAAGCACTAAGTATTAGTTTGTAACTGCTTAAAACTGTTTTAACTGTTGCCAATTGCGACCAGAAAAAAAGACCGCTATTAAAGCGATCTAAATTAATTTATGGCGTTGGTGATTTGACGTACGGCTTACAGAGTAACCTGTTTGTAGCTGTCGGCTATCAGCTATCAGCTTTGAGAAAATAGCGATCGAGCAAATGAATCTTATTTTTATACCTTGATTCACCAACGCCTAATTTATTGAGTATCGATAGACTCTAACTTTAAGTAATTACTGTGGGTTCGTCTCGCTGAGTATATTCCTTAATTTGGGCTACTTCTTGGGCAATATCGATCAGGGGTTTTAATGCTGTCTGAGTTTCCTGTTCGTGCTTGCTGGCATCTGGCTCATAGCTTTCAACATATAGTCTTAAAGTTGCGCCCTTAGTTCCCGTACCAGAAAGACGGAAGACAATCCGGGAACCGTCGGTAAAGCCAATCCGAATCCCCTGATTTTTGCTCACGCTATTATCTACAGGGTCGCTATAGCTAAAGTCATCGGCATATTCCACTTCGTAGTTACCCAACTTATTGCCTGGCATGTCGCCCAACATTCCCCGCAGGCGTTCCATCAACTCGGTAGCACGACCTTTATCAACTTCTTCATAGTCATGGCGGGAGTAGTAGTTGCGTCCGTAGGTTTGCCAATGTTCTTTAACAATTGCTTCGACGGATTCCCCTTTAACTGCGAGAATATTGAGCCAGAATAAAACTGCCCACAGTCCATCTTTTTCTCGCACGTGGTTAGAACCAGTACCGAAGCTTTCTTCCCCACAAAGAGTTGCCTTATCCGCATCAAGCAGATTGCCAAAGAATTTCCAGCCGGTAGGAGTCTCATAGCAGGAGATACCCAGTTTTTCGGCGACCCGATCTACTGCGGCACTGGTGGGCATACTACGGGCAACACCAGACAGACCATCTTTGTAGCCGGGAACTAAAGTTGCGTTGGCGGTAAGTACGGCTAAACTATCGCTAGGAGTTACAAAAAAGTTATCGCCCAAAACCATATTGCGATCGCCATCACCATCGGACGCCGCACCAAAGTTAGGAGCATTATTAGCAAACATAATCTCAACTAAATCGTGAGCATAAACTAAATTAGGGTCGGGGTGTCCGCCACCAAAATCTTCTAGGGGTTCACCATTCATCACCGCATCCGTCGCACCCAAGCGCTTCTCAAAGATATCTTTCGCATAAGGTCCTGTAACCGCATGCATTGAATCGACACACAGTTTAAAATTATTTTTAATCAATTGACGAATGCGATCAAAGTCAAACAGCGATTCCATCAGGCGGGCATAGGGTTCGACGGGGTCGATTACTTCTACGCTCATTTCTCCCAGACGGGTTACCGTAAGCTTATCGAGATTTATATCATCTGCTTCTAATAGCTTGTAGCTGCTAATCTTCTTAGAATGCTCAAAAATTGCCTCGGTAACTTTTTCGGGAGCTGGGCCGCCGCTAGTAATGTTGTACTTAATTCCAAAGTCACCCTTAGGCCCGCCGGGATTGTGGCTCGCAGAAAGAATAATGCCACCGTAAGCTTTATACTGCCTGATAATTGCGGAAGCTGCCGGAGTAGACATAATTCCGCCTTTCCCTACCAAGATACGCCCAATACCGTTAGCCGCAGCCATTTTCATAATGACCTGGATTGCCTCGCGGTTATAGTAACGTCCATCTCCGCCCAACACAATTGTCTGACCTTCGCACCCGTCTAAAGAGTTAAAGATTGATTGAACAAAATTCTCTAAATAATGTGGCTTTTGAAAGACGGTTACCGATTTGCGCAAGCCCGAGGTGCCCGGTTTTTGATCGTCAAAGGGAGTTGTTTCAACAGTACGTATGTTCATAAAGAAATTTAAAAAGTAGAGCTTTCGATCTGATTGGTTGACGCGCAATATTCCTCTTGCCGAACTGGTGAAAGCCGCAATCTTATAACTGCTCTAGC
>JBCBIN010000465.1:0-3091 GCA_038524555.1 Cyanobacteria bacterium J06623_7
TAGATGTCTTAGCAAAGCTGGCTAAAGATTGGCGATTTGTCACTATATAATTACCGTTTGGGTAATATTGTGGCAACTGACGACTATTGAGGCGATAAACGAAACTATAAATCATCCCTCGACAGCTACCCTTATTGTAGCTATTGATGCCTAGTTTCATTGATTAGCACTCAGCCTAACATAGCATTTTAAAAATACTTAACTCTAGGGCTTAAAATTAAATTACGATTTTACCTTGGCGCAGAATCTGCCAGTGACTGTTGTCCCAGAGAGCGACAGTGGAGGGAAGACCACTACCGGGAAATGCATCCATCTCATCTAAGATTAAAACTGAGTCAAAAGCCGAAGCGATCGCTACTCTTGTAGTCAGAGTATCCTGTCCGGAAATGTTCGCACTGCTAGTAGCCATTGCCCCAGTTTGCTGAAGAATTTCTAATGCGGCTCGGCAGTTGGGAATTCTAACGCCCACGGTCTGAGAATCAGTCGAATTAATTGCCGATGGTACCATATCTGAAGCTGGCAGAACCAGAGTTAAAGCGCCAGGAAGATATTGTTTAACTACCTGTTGCCACATAGACAGTTCGTCACTGCTATAGCGAATGTAGGGTAATAGATCGTCGAAAGAGCTGGCTAACAAAATTAACGGTTTTTGTGCCGAGCGCTGTTTGAGCCGATAAATTGAGTCTCCTAACTCTGGCTTAACCGCCAATGCCGGAACAGTGTCTGTGGGGAAACTTACGACCTTACCGGAGATCGCACCTTGAATTAATTCAGCTTGAGAAACCAACATTATCAGTAAACAGTAAACAGTAAACAAGTTAATCATAATTGACTACTAGATTCTGAATAAGTTGGCTAAATTAGCGTTTATACGCCAGAACAAAGCGATCGATACCGTTAAGATCCGGGCATATCTCTATACCGTCATACTGTCCCTGCTGTTTTAGGAGTTGGGCAACTTGGGTCGCTTGACCGATCATCAGTTCGGTGAGCCACAGTCCACCGGAAACCAAGTATTGAGGTGCAGACTCGATTAGATAACGAATATCATCTAAGCCATCGTCGCCGCCATCGAGAGCCATTCGTGGTTCATGGGCAACTTCTGGCTGGAGTTGAGCGATTTGGGTAGTGGGAATGTAGGGAGGATTTGAAACCATTCCTGTAACCTTGCCGGAAAGAAAAGTTAAGGGACTCCACCAGCTACCTTGATAGAAGCAAATGTTGGCTAAGGCTAAACGTGCGGCATTCTCTCGCGCAACATTCAGGGCTGCGGCACTTAAATCTACAGCATGGATGGTGGCATGGGGAAATACATCGGCTAACCCGAGAGCGATCGCGCCGCTACCGGTACCCAAATCTACCCACTGTTGATGGGGCTCAAAGATTCGATTATGTTTGAGAGCTAGATCGATCGCCAATTCTGTTTCGGGGCGAGGAATCAATACGTCAGGAGTTACTTTCAACTGAAAATGCCGCCAAAAAACTGTTTCTACCAGATATTGGACGGGTAAGCGTTCTTGAAGACGTTGCTGCCAAAGTTTGTCTAGTTCTGCTAAGGTTCTTTGACTCTGAATTTGGGCTCGATGCTTGAATGAACCCAAACGCAAATCCAGACTACTCAAATCAGCTATTGTTTGCAGTAGCCAGTCAACCTCGCCAGGATCGATATTATTAGCGATCGCCTCTTGTTGGGTGGCTCGATACCAGCGAGATAGATCTTGACCGGGAATATCACTCAATTATTCGGCCGGGGCTGCTTCCGGTGCGGGAGCTACTTCACCTTCAGCGGGGGGAGCACCAACACTCTGTAAAAATTCAATCGACTCGGCAGAGGGAACTAAGACAATCTTTTCGAGGATTTCATCTGAACCCGTCTCCAGAGTTTCAATTACCCCTTCTAGAGGATGAACTTCAATATCTACGCTGGCAGCAACGTCTGGCTCTTGCTCTTTAAATCTGGCAACCATTTCTTCTAGCTGCGCCTTATCGAAAAAGAAGGGAATTACCTGCTGGGAGTTGCGCTCAAAGGTTAGATAGCCTCTGCCTTCGCCACCTCGGGCCACAAATAAAGGTACGCCACCCTGATAGGGCTGTTCGTTTGCCTCACCAATAGTTTTAGCCGAGTTTACCGCTTCCTCTTGAGGTACATAGGCAAAATTCAAGGCGTTTTCTTGTCCTTCTGCCGAACCGGCAAGTTTATAGACTTCTCCCAAAGAAACAGGAACCACTCTAACTTTTTCTGCTAGTTCTGGATTTTCAGTTTTTAGCTGATTGACGAACTCATTAGCATCGCCTTGAGAAATAAAGACTCCTGCTACTTTAGCTTCATCATCACCCGATGCTACTAGCGGTGCGCCCTGTTCGTCGGCAATAGTAAACACCGGTACGGGGTCGAGCTTTTCTAAAACTTCTTCTTCTGGTAAAGCGATCGCGCTTAAGTTTTCTACTATACCCCAGCTCAAGAAGGTAGCTGCGGCAACTCCTAAAGTTACACTCCAACGAATCGATGATTTAATCATGGATTTCTGCCTCATTAACTATTTCTACTACTGCTTCTATTGTGTGTATATAACTGTAAATTACCTGATAACTAGCGGCTCCCCAGACTAGCTAACGAGCGGCTTATACTTAATCCTTTAAGGGTTTGACAAACCGAGCATAATCTGACGGTATAAAAAATTAACTAATGTTTTGATGCTTCTAACTTTTTCTAATTTAACTAGAGTAATTATACCTAAGCTAATTACAGCCATATACTATCTTTATTCCCCCTCAAGCATTCCTGCTAGTGGACGGTTCTTCTTTTGGATAGCTTAAAGCAAGCTAACTTTAGCTCAGAACCAAGGCGAGCGCAATATTGATGCATTTTAAATTAAGTCGGGATGACAGGATTTGAACCTGCGACATCCTGCTCCCAAAGCAGGCGCGCTACCAAGCTGCGCTACATCCCGTTTCCAGTAGGCTTAAAAATAAACTGAATGAGTTTTTATTACTCATTGACCTTAATCAGGGTAGCACATTTCTCTCGTGCTTGATTGGTTTTTTGGGCAAAATCTAGTTAATACTCATGTTGCTAGAAAATCAGTCGATG
>JBCBIN010000466.1:0-3087 GCA_038524555.1 Cyanobacteria bacterium J06623_7
CTAAATGAAGCATTACTGCTGCCTGAATCCCAAAGCTGGTGCTCATGACTAAACCAGCACCAAAAGTTTCAGCACTCCATTCGACGAGAGAAGAAGCTTCGGCATTTTCTAACTGTTGATTGACTTGGAGCAGGTCGATAGTAGGTACTTTAGGATTGGCAGAGATCATATTGTATTCTCTATACTTAGCGAAATGTCCGTTACCAGTTATAAAGTAACTTAATTATGGCAACCAAAATGGTTAGAACTGAGCTTTAGCCTGAGAGGGCAATAGTAATAATTATTTGGCTAAACCTAATTATTTCATGGGCTGTTCTCCATGACAATGCAGGGTATGTGGGTTAACATTTCTTAGTTTTTCTGAATTTTTCGGCGCATTAGCGATCGCCGATTATCTAGAGTCTTCAAAATAGCAAAACCAGGGTTTTTAGAGAGTGAAGATGAGAGCTATCTAAGAGAACCAGCTACTCAACCAGATAGCGATCGTACTGAGGCTAACGCCGATAACTACCGCCAGGGGTAAAATAATCCCCGTTTCGGTCATTTTGACAATGGGAATAGAAATAGCCATCATGCCCGTAGCGAGGCTCCAAATAATTGCCGTACTGCCAATTTTAACGCCTTGTCCTTCCATCATTTTTCTTCAGACTGTTGATTCACTAGGTTTAGGTTAGTCAGATGCCAACTCAAACAAGTTGTGCCTTACCTACACAATTATAGATTTAATGTTTTGCTAATTACTCAGTTTTGGTTAGCGATCGTAACGCTCGTAGGCAGCAACTATTTTTTGGACGAGAGGATGGCGAACTACGTCTGCCTGGGTCAATTCGCAAAAGGCAATTCCTTCAACGTTACGCAAAATACGGCGCGAAACTACCAAGCCAGAATCTTGCTGAGACGGTAAATCTGTTTGGGTAATATCTCCCGTAACCACCATTTTGGAGCCAAAACCTAGGCGGGTCAGTACCATTTTGAGTTGAGCCGGAGTGGTATTTTGTGCCTCATCGACAATGACAAAAGCATTGGTTAGAGTCCTACCCCTCATATAGGCGAGAGGAGCCACCTCAATTTTACCTCGCTCCATTAGATCGGGAATTTTCTCCGCATCGATAAATTCATATAGGGCATCATATAGAGGGCGTAAAAATGGATTTACTTTCTCTTGTAGATCTCCGGGCAAGAATCCGAGCTTTTCTCCTGCCTCTACCGCCGGGCGAGTGAGAATAATCCGCTCACAATCATCTCCCAGCAATGCCTTAACCGCTAATACTGCCGCGAGGAAAGTTTTCCCCGTCCCCGCTGGGCCGATCGCAAAAGTGACGTCGTGTTTTTGAATTGCCTTAATGTATTGTTTCTGTTTAAAAGTCTTGGCGCGGATGACTTCGCCTTTTTTCGTTCTGGCTAAAACGTTTTTTTGCAGGTCGCCATATTCTTCTGTTCGACCAGTATCGATCGCCTGAAAAGCAGTATATATATCTGGTTCATGTAGGGGTTTGCCCATCGACCAGAGAGGCTCTAAAGTTCTAATGGCCCGAGCGCAACGTTCCACCGCTTTCGTTTGTCCCTTAAGCAGTAAATCTTGTCCCCGCAAGACTAGAGTCACTCCCGTTTGCCGTCCTAAGAGCTGGAGATTCTGCTCGTTACTTCCCGCCAGGGCGATCGCACTTTGACTATCAGGCAGTTGAATCGTTTGAGATGTTTGGGTCATGTATTAACTTCTAGCTTTAACTTTTATCTTACAAGTTCTCTCGGGTATTAATTCTCCGGCTACTCAAACAGCCTCATGGTTTATTTGGGATGCTCGGGCGACAGTAATTTGCAGTTTAACGATAAAATATTTTGGCGGAATGTAAACAAAATATAACTAAAAGCTTCGATGCGCGTCTCTCTAAACTGGCTTCAAGAATTTGTCGATCTTAATATGTCTCCCGAAGAGTTGGGACGGGTTCTGACCATTGCAGGATTTGAACTGGAAGAATTAATCGACCTACGGGAGAATGCCGATGGAGTCGTCGTGGGCAAGGTATTAGAGCGATCGCAACATCCTAATGCTGATAAACTCAGCGTCTGTAAGGTAGATATCGGTGCTGCCGAACCACTAGATATTGTCTGTGGAGCCTCAAACGTGCGAGGAGATATATTCGTTCCCGTAGCGACGGTGGGGACATATCTGCCGGCGATCGACCTCAAGCTCAAGCCGACGAAACTGCGGGGAGAACCTTCAATGGGCATGATCTGTTCGTTAACGGAATTGGGTTTGGCCAAAGAGTCTGACGGGATTCATATTTTTGTCGAGGATAATATTCAGCCGGGGGATGATGTGCGCCCTCTGCTGGGTTTGGATGACGTAATCTTAGATTTGGCGACTACTGCTAACCGTGCCGATGCTCTAAGTATGGTGGGGATTGCCCGAGAAGTAGCGGCGCTAACGGGAGCGGAGGTAAGACTGCCAGAAGTAAAAGAGCAAGAGATTACCCCCCATAGTTCTCTGGCGATCGAGATTGCCGAACCACAAGCCTGTATGGCCTATATCGGTACCTTAATTAAGGGGGTGAAAGTTACAGATTCTCCCGACTGGCTTAAGTGGCGACTAGAGGCAGCAGGAACCCGCCCGATTAATAATGTAGTCGATATTACTAATTACGTGTTGCTCGAATGGGGGCAGCCATTACATGCGTTTGACCGCGAAAAATTGCAGCAGGTAGCAGGAAGTGAGGCGTTAACTTTAGGAGTAAGGTTTGCTCGTGCCGGAGAAAAGCTAAAAACTCTCGACGAACAAGAGCGAGATTTAGCCCCACAAAATTTATTAATTACCGCCAACGATCAACCCGTGGCTTTGGGAGGAGTCATGGGAGGAGAAGAGACAGAAGTCGATAGCAGTACTAGCAATATTGTTTTAGAAGCGGCGCTATTCGACCCGGTAGCCATTCGTCGTTCTTCCCGTGCCCAGGGAATGCGGAGTGAAGCCTCTACTCGTTACGAACGGGGGGTCAACCAAGTTGAGTTAGAATCTGCTTGTAAAACAATATTGCTAGTACTGCTATCGACTTCTGTCTCTTCTCCTCCCATGACTCCTCCCAAAGCCAC
>JBCBIN010000467.1:0-3068 GCA_038524555.1 Cyanobacteria bacterium J06623_7
AAATTACTATAACGCTCTAATTAGCTTCGTTAATCTGGGTTTCCACTGTCAACAATAGCCAAGCCAAAATAGCCAAGCCACTCCCGAAGATAAAAGGCGCTCGATAGTTCACATTGTCCCAAAGCAATCCGGCAATTAGATTCGCGGGGAGGAGAACTATTCCCGTTGTTAGAGCGATCGCCCCAAAGGCAGTACCTCTCAATTCAGAAGGAATACGATCGCCAATTGCCGCCAGCAGTACTCCTTTACTCATACCGAGATGTAAGCCATAGAAAGCAAACAGCGTCCAAATTTGCCAGGGTGTTTGAGCTAGAGCAAAGCCAAGATAGACTAGGGCATAGATGAGAAATCCCGCTGAAATTAGACCATATCTGCCGAGGCGATCGGAAATTACCCCCGCAGGATAGGCACTCAGAAAATAGGTGAAGTTCATCAGCATAAAGGCGAGAGGAATAAATGTATTGTCTATTCCTAGCTGCTGCGATCGCAATAATAAGAAAGCATCGCTAGAGTTGCCTAAATTAAAAATTAGAACTACAGCAAGCAAAAGCCAGTAACTTCGGTCTAAACCTTTTAAATTATTCCACTGTAGGGGGTTAGTGGGATTTCTCGGAATGGAAGCTGTTTCTTTAATGCCAAAAATCAGCAGCAATACGGCGATAATGCCAGGAATCGTTGCCAGCCAAAATAAGAGTCGAAAATTTTGCCCCGAAACATACATTAAACCTACCGCAATTAAAGGACCTAAGGCGGCACCAATAGTATCGAGAGACTGACGCAAACCATAGGCAGCACCCCTTTGTTCTGGTGGGGTAGCATCGGCAACGATCGCATTCCGGGGAGCGACTCTAATTCCTTTCCCAACGCGATCGCCAAAACGTCCGATTAAAACCCAAGACGCACTATTCGCCAGAGCAAAAATCGGAATTACTAAAGCGGATAAACCATAGCCAGCGATCGCTAATTCTTTACGCTTGCCCCAGTAGTCGCTTAAGGCACCAGAGAATATTTTAAGAATAGAAGCAGTAGATTCGGCAATGCCCTCGATTGTACCGACAGTTATGAGATTAACTCCCAGTACGGATACTAAAAAAAGTGGTAAAAGAGACTGGATGATTTTAGAGGCTGTATCGGTAAAAAGACTAACAAAGCCCAAAATCCAAACGTTGCGAGGTATGTTTTTGGGAAGGAAGGTTTTCATAAGGTACGGAGGAGCTGAGGGATTACTTATTACTTATTACTTCAGCCTGGGCGATTTGGTTACGCAAAGAAGTAATTTCATGATCTAAACGTGATTCTTGCTGGGCGAGATGGTTATGTAGCGTTAGTAATTTTTGCTTGAGGCGATTTTGTTGATCGGCATCAAAGATTGCTGTTGGAGAACTAGATGTTGCTGTCAGATATTCTCGCTGGGTTTGTTTTAGCTCCACTTGGGCAGTGGCAATCGCAATTTTTTTGGCTCTTGTTTTGCGGTAAATTTCTTCTTTAAGCTGTTCTATAGTTATTTTGCTCAGGGTGGGAGTAATTGTCTCCGCGAGGTCTGATATTTTCGGCTCCTCAGATGAGTTGCGATCGCGATCGGGCTGTAGGGAAGATGGTTTTGATTTCGTCTTGTGAGCCTGAGCTAAGTTAACTAGCCCGAAGATACCAAATCCCAAAGATAAAAAACCGATGGAGTTGAGCTTACCCCGATCTTCGCTTTCATTGGTAGTGGATAGAGTATCCTCATCGAGATTATCGCTTTCCGGAAGTTGATTAGTTGCCGATTGTGCTGCGGTATCGATCGCCACCTGTACCTGCATGTTAGTTAGAGTCGCTACTTTTTGGCTATCTCCTTGGTCAATGCGAATTTTAACTTCTACTACCCGGGCATTTTCATCGCTGGTAGGATCGGCAGAATTTCCGGCTAGAGTTCTCTTGCCCACCTGCAAGCCGATATGGGTTACTTCTCCTGATATTTTGCCGGTAAATCCGCCATATTCACTTTCGATTGATGCTTTTTGTCCAAGGCTGATTTTAGTTATTTCTGTTTCATAAATTTCAGCGATCGCATACATTTCATCCGTTTGACCCAGTTCGATAATGCCTTCTTCCGTATCTACTCTTTCCCCCACCCGGGTATTAATTCTGAGGATTCTACCGGCGACGGGGACTCTTACCTGAGTATCTTCTAGATCTGCTTGACGCTGTGCGACAGCAACTTGGGCTATGGCTAATTCTGCCTCGGCAATCTCTATATCTACAGGGCGGACTTCTTTTAATTTGGCTAAATTCTTCTGTTCTTGAACTACCTGTTTTTGGAGAGTGCGAATTGTGTTGTTTAGCTCAGCTTGTCTCTGATTTAAGATGGCTGTAGTCACCTCAAATTGTTCTCTGGCTAAATCTGCTTCTTCTTTACTAATTGCTCCCTGTCTTTGCAAAGAATCTTTGCGATCAAATGATAATTTGTTCTGAGACAATTCTGCTTGGACGCTGTTTAATGCCGCTTCTTTTGCCTGGGTTTGATAGCGTAACTGAGCTTCTAAACCATCAATCACTGCTTCTTGTGCTGCTATTTCCGATTCTTTCGCATCTCCTGACTTAATCTTTTTAAGTTTGGCTGCGTGTAGCACTACGTTTTGTTTCGCTTCCTCTAAATCCCCTTGCCGACGCTCGATTCCTTGGAGCAATGCTACGATTTGACCTGCTGTGACCCAATCTCCTTCCTCCACCAAAATTTTATTAACGCGACTATCTTCGGCATTGGCTACCGATAGAGCAATAACTTCTCCCTTGGGTAATAGTCGGCCAAAGGCAACAACATCATCAATCGGTACGGTAGAGACATCAGCGACAACCTGGGATTTCAATTCTGTCTGGCTAACTTGGGTACAGGCGCTACACCAAATTAAGGGAGTAATAGCGGCCATAAAAATAGCCCAAGAATTAATTCTCTTAAATTCAGGCTGTAGAGAATTCATAGGATTATTTTAAGTATGCAAATTTTTTGTTAGTGAAAAAGTAAAGAGAGCAAAGATGCAGGAGTGCAGGACAACTAACGGAATAAGTACTTCTTAATTCTTACTCTA
>JBCBIN010000468.1:0-3068 GCA_038524555.1 Cyanobacteria bacterium J06623_7
CAAAAAGTGGTCGAGAATGAACTACAGCAAGTCAAAACTTTTTGTAATCGGATAACTGAGCAAATTAGCGAAGGAATTATTTTAGTCGAATCCGCAACCAAACAAATTGTCGAAGCAAATAACGCCTGTACTCAGATTTTAGGCTATTCTCAAGCCGAGCTGCTACAGATGAATATTTACGAGTTAGTCAATGAGTCAGATAAGTTTGCTTTAGTGTTGAGGAACATTATTGCGGAGAAAAATAAGCTGAGCGGGGAATATTTGCTGCGCCATAAAAATGGCAATCCCCTCCAAACTCAGATGCAAATGAGCATTTTAGGGACAGAATTTGAGGAAAATATTTGTTTTATAATTCGTAGCTTGAGCTCCAATAGCGTTGCCCTAGAGCTCGAAAGCGTCTCTAGCGATTTATTTAAACAAGAATTATTCAAGCAGCAGTTAGAAACGGCGATCGCCAATGCTAAAAGAAGTCAAAAGCTGCTGGCTGTTTTATTCTGTAAGTTAGACTTTCTGCCCGATATTAATGCTGCCATAGGAGCCGAGAACTACGATAAATTATTACTGGCTTTAGAAAAAAGATTGGGAACCAGTTTGCGCTCTGGAGATACGGTAATTCGCTGGAAAGACGACAAGTTTGCCCTCTTATTGCCTCAGATTAACGATGTCGAAGAAATAACTAAAATTACGCAGCGGATCGAAAAATCGACCAATCAATCATTTACTCTTGGTCAGACTAAAGCCTCAATCAATAGCGTAACGGGGATTGCCGTTTATCCTCAAGATGGCGAAGATCCAGAAATTCTAATGGCTAGTGCCAATACTGCCCTCGAACGATCTAGTACAAGTAAGAGTAGCTACCAATTTTATGATGAGGCGATGAACTCGCAATCTTTGGTGGCTTTAGAATTAGAAAATTTACTAGAACAGGCAATCAAACAGGAAGAGTTTGAGCTTTATTACCAACCTCAGATTAATATTGACAGCGGTAAAACTGAAGTGATCGAAGCCTTACTGCGCTGGAAACACCCCGAGTTAGGTTTGGTGCCACCGGGTAACTTTATTCGTCTGGCAGAAAAAACCAAGCTCATTGTCCCCATTGGAGAGTGGACGATCCGCACTGCCTGTAAGCAAAATAAGCAGTGGCAGCTAGAGGATATGCCATCTTCTAAAATTACCGTGAGCCTTTCTTTGGTGCAGTTTCAACAGTCAAACCTGTCTCAAAAAATTGCGGAAATCCTGGCCGAAATAGATTTTGATGCCAACCTACTAGAGCTAGAGATTAGCGCCGCTACCCTGATGGATAACGTAGACTACAGCCGTCAGACGATCGCACAACTCAAATCTCAGGGGTTGAAAATTGCCATTGATGGTTTTACAACTAGCTTCTCTGCTTTAGAATACCTCAAGCAAATTCCCATCGATACCCTCAAAATAGATAAGGCTCTGGTGCAGCAGCTTACCGATAGTCCTCAGGATTTAGCGATTGTCACTGCCCTCATCGAATTGGGCAAAGGCTTCAATCTCCGGCTGGTTGCTGAAGGGGTAGAAAATCAGGAACAGGTAGAACTACTACGCAGCTTGAACTGTTATAACATGCAGGGCTATTGGTTTGGTCGTCCTCTGGGTGCTAGTGAAGCTAGTAAATTGCTACAGCTAGACGACGCGGCGGAAATGGAAGAGTCTGAGACGATGGAAGCAGCGGAAGTAGAGGTACAGTCCCCAGAAATGTCGGTAGCTCTTGACGAACCTGAATCTTACGAGCCAGAGTCTGAGGAGATTTGAATGCTATCTGTGAGGCAATTTCTAGTGATTGAAGAGCTACAGCTAAAACAGCTTTGACATAGCGATCGCCTTTTTTGTCGGGGATTAACTTGGGGTAGAGGGAATGATATATTCTTGACTAAACTGTTGGATAAATTTATGTCTGCTGGGAATAGTCAGAACCTTACCACCTACGATCGACTGTTTGATGTAATTCAAGCCTTAGTTTTATGCCATTCTCCTAGCGGTTGGGAAATAGAGGTGGATGCCGCATTATTCGCCCGGTTTAAAACTCTTGGGGTGGATGTCTGGCAAGATCGAGGGGGAAACATAATTGCCAAACTTCCCGGTGCTGATGCCGAACGAGCGATCGCCATTACCGCTCATAAAGATGAAATCGGGATGGTGGTAAAGTCAATCGACGCGGATGGTTGTCTGCAGGTGCGTCGCCTGGGTGGTTCTTTTCCCTGGGTATATGGTGAGGGAGTGGTAGATATTTTAGGCGATAAGGAGGTTATTAGCGGTATCCTCTCGTTTGGTTCGCGTCACATATCCCATGAATCACCCCAAAAAGCCCAACAGGAAGATACTCCTCTAACTTGGTCGGATGCCTGGGTCGAGACGAAATGCAGCCCGGAAGAATTGGACATTAGAGGAGTACGTCCCGGTACCAAGGTGGTGGTGGGCAAACATCGCAAGCAGCCGTTTCGCTTAAAAGACTATATTGCTAGCTACACTCTAGATAACAAAGCTTCCGTCGCTATTCTTTTAGCTTTGGCAGAACGAATCACCAAGCCGCCGATAGATATTTATTTAGTGGCATCGGCAAAAGAAGAGGTTGGAGCAATTGGCGCTCTCTACTTTACCCAGAATCAAAAATTAGAATCCCTAATTGCTTTAGAAATTTGCCCTCTAGCAGCAGAATATCCCATCAAGTCTGGCGTTGCCCCGGTGCTGCTCTCCCAAGATAACTATGGTGTCTATGATGAATTACTCAATGCGGAAATTCGCCACGCTGCCGAACAGGCTCAGGTTCCCCTCCAGCTAGCGGTGATTGATGGTTTTGGTAGCGATGCTTCGATCGCCATGAAGTTCGGTCATGTTGCTCGCGGTGCTTGCCTCAGTTTTCCCACCCAGAACACTCACGGTTACGAAATTGCCCATCTAGGGGCGATCGCTAACTGTATTGAAGTTCTAGCTGCCTACTGTCTGGCACTGTGATTTTTAGCTAGTATAGCAATCGAAGTATAGGTTAGGACGTTTGTTTAACAGCTAAATCTACTCTTTCTCGAAAGTCATCAATACTA
>JBCBIN010000469.1:0-3060 GCA_038524555.1 Cyanobacteria bacterium J06623_7
GGTGGTGGCTGGCTGGCCAAGCATAAAATGATTTTTTGATTGTCTGATTTTTTTTGTCTTCTGCACATTGTCAAGATGTTTCTTAGACTTCAGACATTTACAAGAGGGGGGCGAGGAGAGGTAAATTAACCCAAACAAATTCAATATCATGAATCTTACATAAATCTAATATTTCTTGCCAAAGATCGGGGTTTTTTGCCATTTCTTTCGCGTTTCTGCGCCAGCCTTTTGACTGCCATTTTTTTGCCCAGCCTTTGTTCACCGCATCGACTATATATTTAGAATCTGTGTGTAGCTTAACTTTAGAATTCGACTTAAGAGATTCAAGGGCAGCGATCGCGCCCATCATTTCCATCCGATTATTGGTAGTGAGTTTATAACCACCAGAGAGTTCTTCTCGGCGATCGCCATCGATAATTACCGCCCCATATCCACCCTTGCCAGGATTTCCCGTACAGGCACCATCGGTGTAGACAATAATAGTATTTTGCCCAGTTGTCTCATGAAATTTTGCCGGAGATTTTGTCTGAGACTTAGGCTTGAGGGTCAACTTAGGTTTGTCAGAAGATTCTTTACTAGTATTTGATTTCAAGCTCTGGATATGATTCAAAAGCTCGGGTAATAGGGATTCTGGTAGTGTTTCAACTGCCGCCGCAATTTTACTTTTGTAATCCATTAATTTGCTCGTCCCCATAATTTACGCCTTACATGATAGTCGGCTAGGCAGATATAGAGGTCAAAGCAGTTGACGAAGTATGCTTCTCGTTGCATTTTTTAATAAATAATCTTGATGACATTAAGACAATTAAAATAACGTCCAGCCGAAACTGAGTAACGAAATAGACTAAAGGTAGTCAGAAAATTTATCTACAACCTATCTACAACAAGTATGCCTACAGTTAATGTTCGTGGGGTAGACCACTATTATGAATGGATTCGACGCTCCGAGAATTCTCATAAACCAATAATGGTCTTTATTCACGGTTGGGGTGGCTCATGCCGCTATTGGCGCAGTACCGCAGAGGCGATCGTCGATGACTTTGACTGTTTGCTCTACGATTTACGCGGTTTTGGTCGTTCTTCTTTGCCCCCAAATCCACCGGATATAGGCTATGCTATGGAAGATTATGCCGATGACTTAGCCATCTTGCTCGACGAGTTAAATCTACAGCAGGTATCGTTAAATGCCCACTCGATGGGTGCTTCTCTGGCGACGTTTTTTCTCAATCGCTACAGCGAAAAAGTACAGCAGGCAATCTTAACCTGTAACGGTATCTTTGAGTATAACGCTCTGGCGTTTGCCGCCTTTCATAAAGCGGGGGGTTATGTAGTTAAATTTCGTTACCCTTGGTTTTTAAAATTCCCTTTTGCTGATCGCCTGTTTATGGCGCGGTTTTTACATCGTCCCATTCCCAAAAGCGATCGCCTGGCATTTTTAGAAGATTTTCTGTTGGCAGATGCTAGCGCCGCCGCCGGCACGATTTATACTTCGGTGAGCAAAGAAGCGGTGGAAACCATGCCTCAAGAGTTTGCTCGACTAACTTTACCCACTCTCATGGTATCGGGAGAAAAGGATATTATTATCCCGGCAAAAATGGGCAGACAGGCGGCGGCTTTAAATGAGGAAATAGACTATGTAGAACTACCAAAAACGGCTCACTTTCCCATGTTGGAAGACAAATCTGCCTATCTCCAGACGATCGGTAAATTTTTACAGGTTGGTAGCGCCATAGCCTAATACCTCCTTAGATTCCAGGGAAAACAATTGGCGTTATTTTGAAGCTTTCTGTTCTTGCAGATAGTTGCTAGCCATAGTTTTGAGGCGATCGCCTTCAAAGAGATACTTATCAATTAAGTCCCGCATCTTGATATAAGGCTGTTTGGCTTTTTTTAAGCGATTTCTCTGTTGGCGTTCGGCTCGATTACCGCTTCTAGTTACCTGATTGGCAATCCGATGTTCGCCAAAAATATGCAGTCCAATTGCTGCCACCTCATCCAAACCAAAAGAATTAACCGGCTGATTCATTTCTTTCAGTTTCTGGTTCACTTCTTGTTTAAACTGGCGTAACTTTGATTGCGCCTGGTTGACGCGCTTGAGCTGTTGGCGTACTGATTGAGGGTTATCTAGGTTGAGGTAAAGTTGAGCGGATACCTGTTTGATTTGCTGAAGATTCGTCATAGCACCAAGATAAGGAAAACCGCTTTCATTTTAAGCGAGAGGAAAGCAAAATAGGATCTTAAATTACCTAATTAAATAGATCGATTGAGAAATAGATGGGGAGTCAAAACGATAGTTCTTTAGATAAAGTTCCCGACCGAGAGTTCCTACAAAAGCTGCAAACAGCGACCCGAGATTTACTCTGGTACAGCGAAGCCGAGTCTCCTTGGGAAATTTTTTATTGGCATGATGTCAATCTTTTCGATAAAAGCGTTTTACTACAGAGAAAAACCAATCGCCCCACGACTGAAGTCGCGATCCAGCACCCTGGTGTCTTTTTTGCCCCGGCGACTCAAGTAGAAAGCTGGCATAACGAGCTAGAAATAGCGGAAGTGCGGCGCTATCAAAATTTGCGAGATCTGCTCCTTAATAATTTGACCGATACTCAGGTCTATCTAGTAGGTACAGTGGAAATAGACACCTATATTTTGGGAACCACAGAACATCAGGCGATCGCCGGTATTATGACTAAAATTATCCGTACCTAAAATTTTGCCCATCCAGTCTAAAAATAGATCAATTTATCTTTTTAAACCTCGTCCATACTGAAAACTGGAGTTTCGTGTAGAGCATCAAGTTAAAGTCAGAATAATCAAGAACAACTCATTACTTATTACTCATTACTCATTACTTAAGAGCAGTCAAATCAAAACTCCTGGTTTCAAACTAGATGCGGTTTAGATAACATTAGAGATACAGTTTCATAATTTTAATTCTGACTAGAGTTATGGGCATACTAATAGCGCAAGTTAACTAACTGTAGTTAGGGAGCATCCCACTTTTTAATTAAGCATAAATGCTCGGGTTAATTTCTTTGTTCAAATAAGCACAGCGGAGCCTCA
>JBCBIN010000470.1:0-3042 GCA_038524555.1 Cyanobacteria bacterium J06623_7
TATTTTTTTGCCTCTGGAAAATCTACTAATGTTATGAAAGTTACTGCGAAATTACCTAAAGAAATAGCTTCTCCTAAGCGTTTGCCAATTTGCTGTTGAATAGCTAAAGACTGTTGATAATGTAACCATTCACTCCTCGCCTCAAGCAAATTCGCCGGTGGGAATAGAATCAATTAGCTTGCGGGTATAGTCACTCTGGGGATTCTGATAGATTTCGGTCGAGGTGCCGATTTCTTCAATTTTGCCCTGGTTCATCACCATAATGCGATCGCTCATGAATTTAACTACGCTAAGGTCATGGGAAATAAACACGTAGGTTAAGCCCATTTCTGCCTGTAGTTGCTTGAGTAAATTGAGTACCTGTGCCTGTACTGAGACATCTAAAGCGGAAACCGACTCGTCGCAGATAATGAACTGGGGTTCTAGCGCTAATGCCCTGGCAATACAGACTCTTTGCCTTTGTCCGCCGGAAAACTCGTGGGGATAACGGTTACTCATGCTGGGGTCTAAACCTACTCGTTCTAACAGTTCGGCTACCTTTTTTTTACGATCACCCTTGATTTTATGCACTACCAGTGGTTCGGCGATCGCTTTACCGATATTGATACGAGGATTAAGGGAGTTATAGGGGTTCTGGAACACAATTTGCATCTGGCGGCGTAGCGATCGCAATTTACGGCTTCTTAGACGCAGGTTGGTAATATTGTCGCCATCAAACACTACGTCTCCCCCCATGGGTGGCATTAGCCGGAGTAAGGTTCGCGCCAGGGTAGATTTACCACAGCCAGATTCTCCTACCAAGCCCAAGGTTTCTCCAGGATAAACGTCAAAAGAAACGTTATTAACCGCCATGGTATATCTTTTTGTTTTACCCAAAATTCCCTTTAGAGGAAAACCAACTCTGAGTTGCTTAACGGACATCAACGGTTTTTGCTGCACTAGCCGTTCTAATCTCGCTTTTTGTTCTGCTTCGGTGACGATCTGATTTAGTTGTGATCGCTGTAAGTCGGTGGATTTTTCCGTAATCTCGATTTCTCCTTCTGGGGTGGTAGAAACATCCATAAAGTCCACTACCGTTGGTAAAATCTGGAGGCGGCGATCCAAACGGGGGCGACAGGCGAGTAAACCCTTGGTGTAGGGATGTTGAGGATTTTGGAAGACTGCTTTAATGTCTCCCGCTTCTACTACCTTGCCCCGATACATTACCGCTACCGAATCCACTAATTCGGCAATTACTCCTAAATCGTGAGTGATAAAAATTAGCGCCATGCCCCTTTCTGTGCAAAGACGACGCAGCAAATCCAAAATAGTCGCCTGTACCGTCACATCCAAAGCCGTGGTAGGTTCATCGGCAATTAGGACGCTGGGGTTGCAGGAAATTGCCATCGCGATCGTTACCCGCTGTAACTGTCCCCCAGAAAGCTCGTGGGGATAGCGTTTGAGCATCGACTGCTTATACAGATTAATATAATTAGTTAATTCACGCTCGCTATAGTGAGGATGTGTTTGTAAACACTGCTGCTTGAGTACCTCATCATCGGGCAAAAGCTGTACTTCTTGTAATAGGGCGATCGCCTTGCGTCTGGCATCTGCGGGGGTAACTCTCTGGTGCAGTAAAATTGCCTCGGTAATCTGAAACCCAATATCATAGACGGGATTGAGGGCACTCATGGGTTCTTGAAAAATCATAGCGATTTCTCCTCCCCGATAGCTACGGCGTTCGGCTTCGTTTACCTGCAACAAATCTACCGCAGATTTACCCTGGGGCGTGAAAATAATCTCTCCCTGAGTAATCCGTCCGGGAGTGGGTACCAAACCCATAATTGCCAAGGAAGTTACGGACTTGCCTGAACCAGACTCGCCAACAATACCTAACTTTTCTCCCTGCTTAAGCTGAAAAGTCAAATCAGCTACCGCCACGACAGGCTTATTCTCAGTGGCAAATTGTACCTGTAGATGACGAACATCAAGAACGGATTCAGACATATGGCAACTTTAGTCAGAGATTAACAGAATTTTAACCGATACCTCGTTAAATTCCATGCTAACTTCCATCTCACTTTACCTCTAATGTATGAATATAAACCCAGCAGATAAATTTATTTTCGATCGCGAAAAATACGCCCTAGTCTGGCAAAAAAACAACCGTGTTTTTCGAGATTCCAGTAGGGTAGATTTGCCCCAAGCAATATTTATCTCCGCCTTTGATCGCCTGACTTCTACTAATACTAAACTGTGGTCTATACTCGATTCGGGAGGGACATGTCCTGTAGGTGCGATCGCCGGGCACCAAACTGCGGGCAAAGGACAGTGGGGACATAGTTGGGTTTCTCATGTAGGAGGACTATATCTTTCTGTGGGTTTAGATGTGGATTTAGATCTGGCTTACTATCCTCATTTAGTAATGGCAACAGCCTGGGGAATTGCCTCCGTTTTAAGGCACTATCAGCTACCGGTAACTATTAAGTGGTTAAATGATTTAATTCTCGATTGCCATAAGTTAGGGGGCATAAAAATTGAGACGCGCAATCAAAACCATAAATTGACCCAAGCTGTAGTGGGAGTAGGCATCAATTGGCATAATTCTGTCCCCGCACCGGGGATTAATCTCAAGTCTTACTATCAAAATAAACAGGGCGATCGCATCAGTTCGTTAGAGGAATTGACTGCAATTACCACCTACGGCATTTTGTGGGGATATAAATACTATTTAGCTGTGGGTATCGAACAGCTATTGGCAAAATATTTAGAAATTTGCAGCAGCATCGGTCAACAAATTGATTTTAATGGCTGTTCTGGAGAAGTTATTGGCGTGACTCAGAAAGGAAAGCTCAAACTAAAATTGCGATCGCCTGGGGCATCTAGCGTAATTGAATTAGTCCCGGGACAAGTTAGTTTAGGATACGAAATAGATCGAGGCTATGGCAGTTAAGTTGGAAGGGCTTAGAGCTTAGAGCTTAGAGCTTAGAGCTACCAAAAATAACTTATGGTGCGACATTACCTAACGATTGATGCCAAAATCATTATTTATCCTCCATGATT
>JBCBIN010000471.1:0-3021 GCA_038524555.1 Cyanobacteria bacterium J06623_7
GAGCTAATTCCTAGAGAAAAATCGAATTAAGGCATGGCGATCGGTTATGATTTAGTAATTGCGTAATATTTGTTTCAATAAATTTTTGTTTATTTACGTTTTGCTTTAGAGTGACGTAAACTACCACCAATAACTCTTAATGTTGCTGGGCTAAATTTTGAAACGTAAACGCCCTTAATATTTTGGTCATTTATTTAGATTTATCAGGAGCAGATTAACATGGCTACTCTCAAAATTGCGGTCTACATCACCGTATTTTTCTTTATCGGACTATTTATCTTCGGTTTCCTTTCCAGCGATCCTTCTCGTAATCCTGGCGGTAGCGACGAGTAGTATTGTCAGCGGCAATTATGAGCAATTAAAGCTCTTGGGGGGTATATTCTACCCTCCTTTTTAGTAGATAAATGATGACACGTCCTAATTTAGTAACCGGATTAAGTCTTAAATGTCAGCAGAATTTTGGTACGTTATCAAACAGCCAGATGGAGCCTGTACCATCGAACAATTTGCCAGTAAACAAGCGAAAACCCCAGAGCGGGAACAATGGGGAGCTTACGATCGCCAAGTAGAAGCGATCGCTAAAAGAGTAGGTTTAATTAGAGCGAAGAAATGTCGGCCAAAGTAGGACGTGTCATTATCTAAATTAGTCGGTGTAAGTTGCGCCTAAAGTGATTTATTTACTCGCTTGGGGTTCTGCCGCTTTCCGAGCCTGAATATTCTCATCCAGAATATCTAGTGCCTTAATAAACTGGGGATCTTCTTCTGTGCCCAATTTAGCCGCGCCCTGACTGTACAGTTCCTCTAGCTGTGTTTCATCAAGATCGACAATTACATCGGGAGGAATTCCTTCCTTGTTAATGTCTGTACCGTTAGGAGTCAAATACTTGGCGATCGTTACGGCTAACCCCGAGCCATCTCCCAAAGGGCGTACCGACTGTACCAATCCCTTGCCAAAAGTCTGGGTTCCCAAGATAGTGGCGCGCTTATTGTCCTTAAGAGCACCAGAAAGAATCTCACTCGCACTGGCCGAACCACCGTTGACTAATACTACTAAGGGCTTATCCGTTAGAGCCTTATTTTTGGCAGATTCGCGATCGCTGATACCCCGGCGATTGACCGTCGAAACAATTGTGCCCTTATCAATCCACATCCGGGCAATATTAATACTGGAATAGAGCAAGCCCCCAGGATTTGAGCGCAGATCGAGGACATAACCTTCTACCCCGGCTTTTTCCTGTTCTTTAATTGCTTTTTGCATGTCCTTAGCCGCATGCTCGTTAAAGGTAGTCAGACGGATGTAGCCAATTTTACCTAGTTCAGTATCCTTAATACTGGCACGAACGGGATGAATCTCGATTCGTTCTCGGATAATCGCATAGTCGCTTTCCTTGCCGCTGCGATCAATTGTTAAGACTACTTGGCTGCCTCTTTCTCCTCTAATTAATTTAACAGCATCGTTAACTTCCATTCCCTTGGTATCTTTGCCATCAATCTTAATGATTAAATCTTGAGCCAAAATTCCGGCTTCAAATGCGGGAGTGTCTTCAATGGGGGAAATAACTACTAGTCGATCGCTTTCTTCATCTTTAGAAATCTGAATCCCTACCCCTGTTAATTCTCCCGAGGTATCGATCCTCATATTCTGAAATTCTTCCGGATTCATGAAGCGCGTATAGGGGTCTTCTAGTTTACCCAACATTTCGCGAATTGCTTCATAGGCATCTTCCTGTCCCTCATAAGCAGCATCCTTGACGTACTCTTGGCGAACTTTAAGCCAGTCGTTATTATTAAAGCTAGTATCTACGTATTGATGATTAATAATTTGCCATACTTCATCAATAGTTTCTTTTGGGCCACTCTGGATTAAGGCTTGGCTTTGAGACAAATGAATCCCGGCTCCTGTGACTGCTACCGTGGATAGAGCTACCGCAGTTGTTCCCAAAACCAGTCCTTTCTTTGTGATTACCATATATCCAAAATATAATAAATTTATTCCAAAGTTCCCTAACCATCAGTGCTGGAAGTCTTTTGACCCTAAGCCATCAGAGAATCGCGATTAAAACGCTTATATTCTTAATTAATCAAAGTCTAATCTACCATAAATAACTTTGAAGCCTAGTGACCTGAGAATCTTAGCAAAATTGACCGGAATCGACCGTAAATTTTGACTTCGTATTCCAAATTTTCGCTAGCAAAAATAGCACTTCATAATCTCAGCGAGCTAATTTGACCCCATATATCTACTAGCGTCTTCTAAATATAGCAGTTAACATAATTCCTAATCGTTGTAAACTTGGTCATTAACATCCTAGCCTAACTACCAAATATTGCTGCCGAGCTGTTTTTAAAAGCATATTTTTCTGACATGAGTGTCTTTCCCCCACCGCAGTTGCAGTACAAGCTAGCTACGATCTCAATCCAGCAACGCCGTGCAGCTCGACTTGCTCTTTGGCGAGCCTGCTTAATCATTGGCGGCACTTTAAGCCTCGGGGTAATTGCAACCGTTCCTAATTCCCAAATTAAGACCAAGCAACAAATTGACATAGCTGGGGAAACCCTCGTCAGTGAAGCAGCAGTCCATCGAGCAATGAACCTTGCCTACCCTCAATTTATCTGGTCGATTGATGGCATTAGTTTAGCTCACAAAATTGAGTCTATACCTTCAATCGCCACAGCACGAGTCAGTCGGCAAATTATCCCTCCCACAATCGAGATTACGATTCGTGAAAAAACTCCTGTCGCCTTGGCTACTTCCCAAGGAAAAGTCGGGTTTTTGAATGCTGAAGGAGAATGGATCGAACAGAGTTTTTATGACAACCTCAATACCAAATCACCTCTTCCAGAATTAAAAGTAATTGACTATAAAACTCAATTTCAACATGCTTGGACTCAGGTATATCGGCTGATTTTGCTCTATCCTGAACTAAAAATTTCTGAGGTACGCTGGCAGTCGGGAGGAAACATCTACTTAGAAACTAAAATTGGTCAGGTATTTATTGGTTCTCAATTATCTCGTTTGCC
>JBCBIN010000472.1:0-3014 GCA_038524555.1 Cyanobacteria bacterium J06623_7
AAAAATTACCAAGGCCACCATAAAGGCTGATATGGTTCATCATTAAAACTGTATATGCCTCGTCTTACCTGAGTCGCCGCACACTCAATCGGAGTCTTATTCTCTAATACACAGCTAGCATTATATTTAGGATTGACGCTAAAAAGTTTTTGGCTATCTTCATCAGCACAATCACCCTCAATGTCATTAACTAGACAAACTATATTTTCCTCTTCTGTTGTTGCCGACTTCAAATATTTCGCTTCATCTTGTTGGTATGAATCTTGCAGTCTTACCGCTGTTTGCTGACAGATTTCTGCTCCAGACTGACTGGGGGCTACATATTCACCATGCCAACGCATTAAGGGGGTTAATGCTACTTCTCCTGGGTTGTAGGCAAACATAGTGGGGGTCTCCCCCTGAACAGAGCAAACAAAAGCTGACTCAGAGAATTGTAAATTTGCCCGTTCTTCTGCATTGACCGGAACCGCAGCTATAGCGATCGCCATAGCCCCGAAAGCAGCGGTTAAATATTTATTGTTCATCGGTGCTACCTGGTATTGAGATATTAAAGCTATGTATATACGCTTATAAGTATATTTGACTATACATAAACACTAGCACTTTAATTATTTCACTAAATATATTGTCACAACCATAAATTTTTGATGAAGCCTTACAGTCAGCAGTTAACAGGCAACAGTCGAAGCTGCGCCGATAATTAATTCATGTCGTAGCCAAACAAATTAGCATCTACTTCGCTTAGGTCGATATCTCCCAAGCCGTATTCTTGCCAACGTCGTGAAACCATATTAGCGACATCATCATCAGATTCTAGCGGTTCGCCCCATTCATGGTCAGTTTCCGGGGGAATCTTGGTAGTTGCATCAATTCCCATTCGTCCTCCCAAGCCAATTTTTTCACTAGCGAAGTCGAGGGTGTCGAAGGGAGTATCGGGCAAAATAAAGACATCGCGGGAGGGATCTACTTTGGAGCTAATCGCCCAAACTACCTGACGGGGATCGCGGATATTGATATCTTTATCAACGACGATCACGAATTTGGTATAGGTAAACTGCGGTAGGGCACTCCAAAATGCTAGGGCTGCTCTTCTTGCCTGACCAGGATAGGCTTTATCGATGGAAATAATTGCCACTTTGTAGCTTAAGGCTTCCATAGGTAGGAAAAAATCGACAATTTCTGAGACTTGCTGGCGTAATATAGGGGTATAAATTCGGTTTAAAGCGATCGCCATCATAGCTTCTTCTTTGGGGGGACGACCGCTAAATGTAGTCAGATAAATCGGATCTTGACGGTGGGTCATGCAGTGGAAACGTACGAGGGGAGAATCTTCAACTCCGCCGTAATAACCCATATGGTCGCCAAACGGCCCATCAGGCAACATCTCTCCCGGGGTGATTGTTCCTTCTAAGACAAATTCTGAATCGGCGGGTACTTCTAAATCGACAGTCTTACACTTAGCTAGCTTAACCCCGCTGCCTCCATATAAACCAGCAAACAACCACTCGGATAGATCCACGGGAATTGGTGTTGCTGCCGCCATGATAATCATGGGATCGACTCCTAAGGCGATCGCAATTTCCAGTTTTTTACCTGCTTCGGCTGCTTTGCGCAAATGTCTGGCACCACCCCGTACCGACAGCCAGTGGACGGTCATAGTATTTTTGGACTGTAGCTGGAGTCGATAGACCCCAACGTTAGGGGTACCGGTTTCTACATCTTTGGTAATGACTAAGCCTAAAGTGATGATTTTACCCGCATCACCCACATAGGGACGAATCATAGGCACGAGGTTTAAATCTACCTCTTCTGCCTCCAGTACGACTTGCTGGCAGGGGGGGAAAAAATCTCGACCAGGTTTGGCTTTGAGCACATCAAACAATACCTTGCCAAAATCAACCGCTTGCTTAATTTTTTTGGGTGGCTTGGGCTGCTGCAACATCGCCAGTTTGGAACCCAGGGCTTCTAATTCCTCTGGTTCTTCCATGTTCATCGACCAGCAGATGCGCTCTACAGTACCCATGAGGTTAACCGCTACAGGGAAAGGCGAACCCTTTACGTTTTCAAACAGTAAGCCGGGCCCTCCTGCCTGTAGCAGCCGATTAGAAATTTCGGCAATTTCCAATTCTGGGTCGACTAGAGCCGAAATGCGTCGCAGTTGCCCCTTCGATTCTAAGATTTCAATAAATCCCCGTAGATCTCTCGCCATGTTAAGAAATATAAACTTATATGTATCTTTATAGTCTAGAAGAGTTGGGGGGTAATCTACAATTTCTTTGGCCTGTTGGCAGAAATATCTCGTTCCATGGCGTCAATAATCTGATGTAGAGCATCGATAAAAACTTGTTCGGAATTGGAATTAAGGGCGTTAAGTAAATAAGCTTGGCCGCCTTGCGGTTTACAGAGAAAACGTACGACCCGATTCTGATTGCTGGTCTTATTCATGGGACGCTTATACCTAATCTATTGAGATCGGACGATGGGACAAAAACCAAATTATCTAATTGAACGCATTTGCGTTACATCGGTAGTTTGGCGGATTTTCTGACGATAACTAAGCGTTATTACTTATAGTAACTTTATTCCGTCCGCTTATTCTTAACTGTTAAATTTACGGTTAGATTTTATAATTCAGGCAGAAGAGCTACTTTCACCGCTAATCACCGCCGCACCAACTAAATGAGCCAATCTTAAAGCTTCTGGAACTTTGCCACAGTCGGTCAGCTGTACCAGAGCCCTAGCAATAACCTCCGGTTGTTCCCCCGCTACCTGAAAAAAGAAGGGTTTAAAATCATGAATTTTTCCTGCCTGATGGAGAGTCGCCAAACGTCGTTCGTAGTTGGGTAAACGAGACATTGCTTGTTTCATTTTGGCTAGATTGGGCAGTCTACGCATCATCGCCACGCAGGGTCGCTCTAATCTGGCAGCTAGTGCGGGGAGATCGACCAGATTAAAACCACCAAAGCCAATGCCGTCTAGTAGCACCAAATGTAGCTGGGGCAAAAACTTTTTAT
>JBCBIN010000473.1:0-3001 GCA_038524555.1 Cyanobacteria bacterium J06623_7
CTCTAGGAATTAGCTCTAGGCTTTAAGCTATTAGATATTGATTCTTGATTTGAGACATTTTACTTAATTCCTATGAGCGAGCGAACTTCCAATTTAAGGAGAACTCCTTTATACGAACTGGCAACATCACAAAAAGCCAGATTTACAGCATTTTCGGGTTGGGAAATGCCCGTACAGTTTTCGGGGTTGAAGCGAGAACATCAGGCAGTACGCGAAGCAGCAGGAATGTTCGATATTTCCCATATGGGTAAGTTTGCCTTTACCGGCGATCGCTTAATTGAAACCTGGCAAACTCTCGTGCCGTCAGATTTGAGCCGCCTAGAGCCAGGGCAGGCAATGTATTCGGTCTTGCTTAACGAGTCGGGGGGGATTATCGACGACATTATCTTTTATGCTCGCGCAACGACAGACAACAAGCAAAACGCCACCGTAATTGTTAATGCGGGAACGACGGACAAAGATAAAGCCTGGATTTTAAGCCAGATTGACGGTAGCGGGATAGAAATGACCGATCTTTCCTCAACACAGGCTCTGATTGCTCTCCAGGGACCTCAAGCGGCACAAATTCTTCAGGGTATGCTCTCACAGGATTTAAACCTCAAAGCCTTCGAACACACTGCGACAACAATCAACGGTTCCTCCGCTTTTATTGCCCGTACTGGCTATACAGGAGAAGATGGTTTTGAGATTATGCTCGACCCAGCAGCGGCACAGCAGCTATGGCAGGATTTACAGCAAGCAGGTGTAACCCCCTGTGGACTGGGAGCCAGAGACACTTTACGCCTAGAAGCAGCTATGAGTCTCTATGGACAAGAAATTGACGATACAATTACGCCTCTAGAAGCAGGTTTGGGCTGGGTAGTACACCTAAAAGATAAAGGTGAGTTTATCGGGCGATCAGTATTAGAAAAGCAGAAAGCCGAGGGAGTCAAACGCCGTTTAGTAGGCTTAGAAATGTCGGGTCGCTATATCGCCCGTCATGGCTACCCCATAGTTTCGGAAGGTGAGACTATCGGCGAAGTTACCAGCGGCACCATGTCCCCCACTCTGGGTAAAGCGATCGCTCTAGCATATGTACCCAAAGCTTTGAGTAAGCCCGGACAGACAATAGAAGTCGAAATTCGCGGCAAAACCCACTCCGCTACGGTAGTCAAAAAACCTTTTTACCGTTCACCCCACAGATAAATCAGTCAACAGTCAACAGTCAACAGTCAACAGTCAACAGTTACCTCTAGACCGAGTAAATTAAAGCCTCGTCCTCAAAAATATGAACAAGGCAGGTTTTCTGAATGTTTAATGGTCAATGGTCAATGCTTAATGTTCTACCCAATCTTTAGCTCTAGCTACGGCTTTCGACCACAGTTTGAAATTAGCCTGTGCCCGTTCTTGCCCTGCTCCTGGTTTGATTTGTTCGACCGGGCGATCGCTTACTAAAGTCTGGTAGTCATCATAAAAGCCGCTGGCTAATCCTGCGCCAAAGGCTGCTCCTTGGGCTGTTGCATCCAGGACTTTGGGGCGCTCCAGGGTAATTCCTAAAACATCTGCCTGAAACTGAGTTAAAAAGTTATTTTGTGCCGCACCACCATCAATCTTAAGGAGAGTAACAGGCTGGGAGCTATCTTTATTTACTGCATCGACTACTTCTTTAACCTGATAGGCGATCGCTTCTAAAACAGCCCTGACCATGTGTTCGCGTTTGACGCCGCCGGTAATGCCCATAAAGGAACCCCTCGCCTTCATATCCCAGTGGGGTGCACCTAAGCCGCTGAGGGCGGGAACGAAATAGACCCCGTTAGTATCTTCGACGCTGTTACACATGCTCTCGGTTTCGGCAGCATGATTAATTAGTCCAATACCATCTCGCAACCACTGAATTGAAGCTCCTGTAGTAAAGATAGCTCCTTCTAAAGCATAGTTAGTCTGCTCTGAGGTACTCCACGCCACTGTTGACAGTAGACGATTCTGAGATTTCGTTACTTTCATACCCGTCTGTGCCACCAGAAAACAACCCGTACCATAGGTACATTTAACTATTCCCGGGAGATCGCCACCGTGAGCGAATAACGATGCCTGTTGGTCGCCGAAGATAGCAGTAATAGGAATTTCGGCATTTAAAAGACCACGATCGCTCGTACCAAACAGACCCATGCTCGGCTTGATTTCTGGCATAATTTGCGGCGGAATGGCAAAAAGCTCTAATAATTCCTCGTCCCAGCTACAAGTATCTAGATTCATTAGCATGGTGCGGCTGGCATTACTGACATCCGTTGCATGTACTTTGCCGCCAGTGAGATTCCATAATGCCCAAGTATCGATGGTTCCGGCTAATACATTGTTCCAATCAGTATCGGGCTGGTTTTCCTTTACCCAATCAATGAGCCAGCTCAATTTAGTAGCAGAAAAATAAGCATCCAAAACCAAACCGGTAGTTTGCTCGATTTTCTCTGCCTTCCCTTCGGCTCGGAGGCGATCGCAGCGATCGGCAGTGCGACGATCTTGCCAGACAATGGCTTTATGTAGGGGTTTACCGGTAGTTTTATCCCACAGTAAACAGGTCTCTCTCTGTACCGTCAGACCAATCGCCGCAATTTCTTCCGGGTTAGCATTTTGTGCCTGAATTACCTGCTGGATACAGCTACTTACTTCCTGCCAAATTTCCGTCGCGTCGTGTTCCAACCAGCCTGGTTGTGGATAATATTGGGTCAACTCTTGATATACCTGACCGACAATATCCCCCTGGCGATCGAATAAAATTGCTCTATTTCCTGTCGTACCTAAATCAAGGGAGAGAATATATTTACCGTCGGTCATAAAAAATACCAAAATTCTGCTTATTGTAGGTTTACAGCAAAGTTTTGGTGAAAAGAGCTTTTATTAGATTTTTTTTAGATAATGTAGTAATTATCTTTTACGATTAGCCATTCATTGGACTACAAAGCTCGACTATCGAACCATCGATCGCCCTGACATAGCCGGCTATGTCAGGGCGATCGATGGTTCG
>JBCBIN010000474.1:0-2977 GCA_038524555.1 Cyanobacteria bacterium J06623_7
TACAATATTGTCAACTGAGAAACTTAAGATCGAAGTGAGGCATTGCTAATCATGCTTATATTTATGCTTTAACATTTGCCTACTGTCTGGGTAATAGCTGCCCTCTACTTCATCAAGTTTCCATCTGCATCTATCAAACTAAATAGATAATCTCTAGTTCTTAAGATGGATTTATCTTGAGGTAATAATTACATTTACAAACAGCTTTTATCGTATATATTGATACTGAATTTTGGACTTTTGGGACAGGTGATGTCTTTTATGCATGGATGAAATACTTTTATTGCATGCATCTTGGATTGGTAAAAAAGATTCGATCTGAGATTTTTTACTCAATTATTAAAAATTTATAAAGACTGTATATTTTGCTCTATTTTTGCTTTGTTTTAGGTAGTGTTTATTGTTTATTGGTAACAAGGGCGATCGCCAACGTATTTATCCTTGCTTTAAACTCAATCTATTACCGGTTATCATTGTCCTCAAATGTCATGCAACATACAATTATCCGTGTTTTCAGCGAGAATCATACAGAATTATTGTCGGCGGTTAATTTTGTTGTTAGACAAGACGGTCATGCCATTTCATTGTGTACCTGCGGTTCAGCTGTCTGCGGGGAGATCGCCCGAAATGAATTAGTTGATGAAGCGATCGGGAAAATAGCTCAACAATGTAGATGGTTTTAAGTCGAGGCTAGAGATTTGTGTCTAATTCTTATACCGCTAATTTCTTCTATATTTGCCGTTTTTTAGCGCCTAAATTAAAAATTCTGTAAAGTTCTCGCACATCAATCATCCAAACGGCTATTTTTAAGCGATCACTGCGAACTATATGTACTACTTATGCCTCGAATTGATAACGTAGAAAATAAATCGATTAATTAAGACGACCATAAACTATAGGTCAAAAAAAACAATTGGGCGATCGCATATCTGCCTCGGAAAAATTAATTCCCTTGACTACGAGTTCGATCGCCCAGAATTATGATGCTTTACTTAAGTCTTATCTCAAACTAAACTAGCCTTTTGCTCCCGTAGTTTCTGGGCTGCGTATAGTTCGTCCATATCCCGCGCTCGCTGGGTTTTTAACATTGATAGTTCTGTAGTTAAGAGGAAACTAACAAAGCTAGAAATCGCAATTACAGGCAGCATGGCAGTCCCTGAAAGTACGCTTAAGATAATGCTGGTGCTGATTGGTGTTTTAGTAACAGCCACGTTTACCGCTGCCATCAGACAAACCATCGCGACTGTTGGGTGAACTCCAGGTACCGCTAAAGATATTGCTAAGCCGACGTTAGCACCAATAAAGAAGAGAGGAAAAATAAAGCCACCCAAAAAACCAGAATGCAGTGTAAAGCTAATAGCAAACATTTTAGCTACAGCGATCGCAATTAACATGGCTACAGTTAAACTTGCACCTGACTGAATTACGGTTTCGATTTGTTCCTCACTGAAGAATAGAGTTTGAGGGAAGAAATAGGCAATAATCCCAATCGAAAGACCACCACAGGTAGCCAAAGCAATACGATGCTCTTCCAGAGATGATGTTAGTTTACCTACCATACGGAAAATCAAGACAAACATGGTGGCGACTAAAGCGCCGACGCAACCGAGAAGAATACCCTGTAAAAGTTCGGCAGAAGTCAGCTGGGGAATGATATTGAAGTGATACATCCCACCAATACTTATACCCGTATTCAAACGAAAAATAGCGAAAGAGAAAATTGCAGAGATAATAGCCGGAGCGATCGCTTCGTAGTATTCCAAACCTTTGCGATGGGGAATTTCTAAAGCAAATAAAGCCGCGCCGATGGGTGCCCCAAAAAATGCGCCTAAAGCCGCGCTCATACCGCAAAAGGTGAGAATTCTGACGGAATCACTAGTAATGTTGAGTTTTTCTCCTAACCAGCTACCAAAGCTGCCGTTAACTTGCACCAGGGGTGCTTCTGGTCCCGCACTACCCCCAGCGGTAATCGCAATGAGGGAGGCAATAATCATCGCGGGAGTTTTCTTGATGTCAATTTTGCCAGGACTATGAATCCGATCAACTACTTGAGCCATCTCTCCCGGTAGACCCATAAAGTAAAGTACTAAACCAACGCAAAAACCACCAATAGTAGTAGCAAAGAGCACGTAATATTCTGTCGGTAGCCAGCTTGGGAAGTAAGGTGTAATTAGTGCCGGAAGAGTATGCCAAGTACCGTGCATCATGCCCTCAAGGACAAAGTAATAAATTGTCGCGACTAATCCCCCAACAATACCAATTACCACCGAGCAAAGTATTAGTTGATGGTAAGTCAGCGATCGCTTATCGCTATTATCACTTTCTATTGCCTTCAAATCAGCAATCATGCTCGTATCTATTTGCGTAGTCAAAGATTTGCTCCCTAAATTAATACTATAAGGTGAAAACTAATCGACAGTTTTTGCGATCGCTGTTTGCATATCCAGCTTGTTGCTAATTAATTTAGTAGTTTATTTCGGCGAAGTTAGTCTGTTTTGCTACCCTTTGACTGTAGTTATGCAATTCATTAAATATTAAGATTCAATCTTTGCATAGAAATAATTAAAACTATTATGGTTGCGTTCCTTGAGTTTATTATTTTTTTATTTGTCAACTATCAAAAGTTTGATTTAATGCATCCTGATAATCGGATTTAATATGGCATTAGATAATCAGCAAAACTATAGTCATTCCAAATAAAAATACTAACTTGTATACTATTTATTTCTCCCTGTTATCAATCTCTACCCCCCGAACTAGCAACTTAAAATAGTACAGAAATTAATTAGAACGACTATATATAGTCTGTTTAAATATTAACTACATTAATAGAAGCTTGATTTCCGACTCCCGATATGAAAAGCGGTATCTTTGTAGAATTCTCCAATCTTTTAAACAGAAAAATTAGCAACAAAAAAGCAAAGCAGATTAATCTCTACTTTGCCAATAGTTCAATTAATTGGTTGAGCTTCGTAAA
>JBCBIN010000475.1:0-2960 GCA_038524555.1 Cyanobacteria bacterium J06623_7
TTTTTTCGCTACATCTGCGGCTTTGAGATAGCCAATGTGAGTATTGAGAGCTGTAACCAGAGCTAGACTGCTTTCGGCATAAGACAAACAGCGATCGCGTCGGGGAGTAATACCGGCCAAACAGCGATCGCTCAAACTATCGATAGTATTACCCAGAATTTCAATGCTGTGAATCAGATCGTAGGCAATTAAAGGCATCATCACGTTCAACTCTAGCTGTCCTGCTTGGGCGGCAAAGGCGATCGCCGTATCGTAACCCATGACCTGAAAACAGACCATAGAGGTCATTTCTGCCATTACGGGGTTGTATTTCCCGGGCATGATCGAAGAACCTGGCTGGACGGCGGGTAGCTGAATTTCCTTAAATCCCGTTTGGGGCCCAGAATCCATCAGGCGTAAATCGTGGGAAATCTTGACTAAATCTTGTGCCAAGTTGCGGAGGCTACTAGAAACACTCACAAAGGGACTCATGCTCTGCATTGCTGCCATTAAGTTGGGTGCGGGCTGAAGTGGCTGCTGAATAAATTCGGCTAGTAGTGCGGCTACCCGATGGCGATAATCAGGATGGGTGTTTAATCCAGTCCCCGTAGCGCTCCCCCCCAGTCCAAGGAGATGTAAATCGGCGGCGGCAGCCTTAATTCTGGCTAGGTGTGCGGTCAAAATTACCGTCCAAGCTTGAAAACCATCTCCCAAACGAACGGGAACGGCATCCTGCATGTGGGTACGACCAGACTTAACGATATCGGCAAACTCCGTGGCTTTTTGCGAGACTGCGGCGATCGCTTTTTCTAGAGCCGGATAAAGAGTGCGGTCTAAAGCTAGTAAGGCACCAACGCGGATTGCAGTCGGAATCACGTCATTAGTTGATTGACCGTAATTCACATGGTCGTTAGGACTGACCTGCTGATAGTTGCCCTTCTCGCCCCCCAGAATCTCTAAAGCTCGGTTAGCCAGGACTTCGTTAACGTTCATGTGGTGGGAAGTTCCCGCCCCTGCTTGATAGACATCGACCACAAACTGATCTCGTAGCTGACCGTCTAGAATTTCATTAGCCGCCGTCACAATTGCCTGACTAATCTCCTGGGGAATACAGCCCAATTCTCCATTGGCGATCGCCGTTGCCTTTTTAATTAGGACACAAGCATCAACATAGGTTGCCAGGGGTTTGATGCCGCTAATGGGGAAATTCTCTACTGCTCTAACGGTCTGAATGCCATAGTAGACGTTGCTGGGAATCTCTTTCGCTCCCATGGAATCCTTTTCGGTACGGTAATTATTGCTCATTTTCTCTTTGCCTACGGCTAGCCACGGATAATTAAGTGCCAAAACTCAAGATACTATACGTCTGGTGTGAATTAAAAATTAGAGCGAGCTGTTTTTAGCTGTAAGCCATAAGCTATAAGCTTTTTACCGGCTCTACCCTAAGAGACTTTAAATCATATTCTTTTCTTCATATAGTAGACGAAGTCGAGCTTGGAGCTTAGAGCTATATGTATAGCTACGACTCCAGCAATTTCTTTAGGCTGAATTAATTGGATATTTCCGAACGAACAAGTACTACAAAAGTATTAAAATATTGGTGTGCTATGTATTTCTTGCTACTTGTAGGCGTAACTGGTCTATTTTAAATCCCAATTTAAGCTCTTGGATTAATGCTTTTCTCTTAGCATCATTATTAATTGTCGCTACATTATTAGTACCAGTCTTACATCAGTTGTGGACATTTATCGTCATAGTTAGCGGCTGGATCTTCTATCTAATATCTATTGTGGCGATACTTATCGGCAATGTGTTGCCTCAGTTTATGCTGCAAATAATTCTGAGCCTAATTTCATTTATTTTCTCCGCCATTAACAATTTGCTAACGCTACTTTCACCGTTTATCTTATTGCTGCCAATTCCTATCGTCGCATTTGCCCATCACTATTTATATTTACTATTAGATCGCTTTTATCCCGATTTAGACTCTCATGAAAGAGGTAGAGTAACGGGCTACATTCCGGGGATTGCTAGCTGGTGGCACGGTTTGTTTACCTTAGTGGTGGTAATTATGGCGATGCTGGTTAGCGATTCCGTATTATCCATCCTGCCAATAATAAGTTCTAGCCAGACAACCTGTAGTGGTTTGCCTCAAATATTAGATCCGGGAGTTTATGGTGCAATGCAAGTATTGCCTCATGGAATAATACATGGGACATTACATGGAGCCATGCCAGCTACCGAGTTATGTGCTGCTTCGTCTCGCGTCGGTATGTGGGTGCAAATAGCGATCGCGATCTTGGGGAAACCTATTTTTAGTCCTTTGCTGCGTTTGTTGATTTGGCTGGTTTCAGCCGCCTACATATATCAATTTGAGTTTATCTTTAGAGAGCATTTAATTACTATGGCGACAGAGAGCGATCGCTAATCGGCAATGATGGATGTTTGTAATAAATTATCTGGCGTTTTATTAGCCAGCTTACGAGCAATACTACTCAAACGAAGCAATCGCGTTAAAATTTTAAGTTAAAGTTTGTACGTAAATAATTTTGCAGTCTATGTTTTTAACTGAATTAGCTCCAGCCTGGCAAAAACTAATCCAACAGCCTCTCGCTTTTGCGGGCGGTTTTGTGGCGGGTGCTCTACACCTCAATCTCAATGAAGAACCCTTGTCCAAATGGTTAGAACAACAGGGTTATAATACTACAGCGACTAAAGCCAATACGGCTAATTCCCGTAATAGCGATCGCCCTCAGTCAATTAATATCGATTAGTCTGGCAATGCTTAAAATCAATAGCAGATCGCCAGATAATTCTAATCACTAGCCATATATTTGCCGATCGCGTATCAGAGATTGCAAAATTTATGGCTAACCTGAAGCTAGTCTTAAGGTTATAGCCGCGAATAAAAATCTCTTCTTAGTATATACAAGTAGAACCAAAAGTTAGTCTCAATAGTTTTAAGCAACGTTTTAAATGCT
>JBCBIN010000476.1:0-2945 GCA_038524555.1 Cyanobacteria bacterium J06623_7
CCAGGTTGGATAAGAGTAAGTCCCGCTGTTCCGGGCTATCGTCGGCGAGAATAAAACCGTTATTCTGAATTTGTTCGCTCAAACCCAATAACCGATTGGCTCTGGTCTGATTTTTTAACAGGCGATCGCGAATTGTTCTGAGGTGTTCCGGTTCGTCTTGAGCTTCCCAGCTATTAATGATATTTTGTCTGACTAGGGTTTTAATCCTCTGTGACTCTGCGGTTGCCCCTAACTGGTGGTACTCGGCAGCAGTTTCTGCCACCATTTGACATAGCTTTTGGGTGAGAAAAGGCTGTCCTCCAGTCCAGTAGAGAATTTCTTGAACTATGACCTCGGGGCGATCGCAAATAGTTTTTAAACCTTCAATTAACGGTTGCGACTCCTGTAGGGTAAATCCCGATAAAGTGATCGCCCGGCCAATATTAAAAGGAGTTCGGGTCGAATCTCTAATTAGTTCGTTCGGCGTAGCGACACCAAATAGAGCAAAGCTTAGACGCTTAAATTCTGCTTGTTCGGCTCGGGCATTATAAAAATAGCGAATTAGAGCAAAGAAATCATCTGTATCAAAATTTAGACTTAAAACACTATCTATTTCATCGATAAAGATAACAATTTTGTCTGTTTCAATTGACGGCAATACTAGATCGCTAATAAAGAGATTAAAACGCTTAATTGGCGTTAGATGATTGCTTTTACGCCACCATTTTTTTAACGAAATATCCTCAAGTAGATCGAGTCCACGCCAAATCTCTGAGGCAATACTCCTATACCATTGAAGGGGGACAATCGACTGGCTGCCAATATTGGTCATGTCAATCGAGACACAGGCATAACCTTCTGCTTCTAGGCGTTTTTTCGTCCGGACTCTCAGACTAGATTTGCCCATTTGCCGGCAGTTAAAAACGTAGCAAAACTCACCTTTAACTAAAGCTTCATAGAGTTCTCGATCCGCCTGCCGCACGATATAGGTTAAAGCAGTGGCACTTAGACTTCCCCCTACCTGAAACTCCGACATAGATACTTAAGACAATAGTCCGCACAAAGTTTATCAGTCAAAATTTAGTCGATCGCCAGAAATTGTATTTCAACCTAGAAAAACTAGCCTTTAATCACTTGAAATTAGCCTAACCATTTTAACTTCTAACTGCTTAATACAAACTGCCAAATAATAGCGCATCAATTGAATAAGCACCAGGCCCCAAAACTAACAGAGCAATCAGCATCACGTCAAATATAAAAGCTTTCTCTTGACTGGGGGGTTCACCCTTACCGTTAGGACCATCATAATCTCCTTGGGGAATCAAATAAGGATCGGGGGCAACAAAGGGCAGTCCTTGCTTTATTTCTAGATATAGAGCAAACGTCATCGAACAGGCGATCGATAGGCAGGCAAAGGGAGTCAAAAAGCCAGCCATCAAGCAGAAACCACCGAAAAACATAGAGTATGCTGACAAAAAGCACAGATAAATCGGCATTTTTAGAGCATTAGACCAGGTTTGTAGATGATTGATTTTGGGATAGCCGTGCAGGACGAATAACAGACCGACAGTGACTCGTAAAGCCAACAAAGTAAAGCCGATCTTCCCTACCGGAAAGCTGGAATACAAATTGCGACCCAATTCTAAAATTGTCTCAAGCATATACAGATTTAACTAAGCCTAATAAATGACTATGCGAACCAAAATTTGACTCTGCTGTTATAGATAGTAACGGTTTGCCGTACTCGATCACAGTTTTGATATCTTTTTTCTGGCGTCAGTCGCTATGTAGTGTCATTTCAAATAAGAACCTTAAGTACTAAAGTACTATTTTCTAGTCTCCAGTTTTCGTTTATCGGTCTTAAAATTGATGAATTATTAAAATATGGGATGCTGGGGCAAATTGTGGGTTTGAAGATAGCTATTAGCATTGTGAGATGTCCAATTGAGAATTGGCAGTATGTTAAAGCGATCGCCTTGTTTGTTTACGGTTGATAGTTGTTGCTGGAGCTCTGGATGCTCTATTTGTTGGTGGCGCAATCCGGAAATACAGCCCGTTGCCCTAAGTTCGGTTAATGCTCTTTCTAGAGGTTCAACTCGTAGCAGGTGATCGTAAAGCTCTTTGGATTCGACATCATGCTGTCCCAGAGGTGCACCATACTTTGCTTCTATCTCTTGGAGATTCATTTTCGGCTGATAAACTTTGAGATTTAGACGGAGTTTTTGAGTCAACTCTCTCGCAAAATAATATGTTGCTTCGGGGAGATAGCCCGTGTCAATCCAAATAATGGGCAAATGAGGGGAAATTTGAGTAACGAGATGCAGAATTACCGCAGATTGGCGATCAAAGTTAGTCATTGCTACCAAGCCGTCTCTAAAAGCTTCTGCCGCCCAAACAATACTTAAGCTGGGATCTACGCCATTTAAGATTTGATTGATAGTCTCTAAATCTAAATTGTCGAGCCGAGATTTAATTGATTGATTTGTCAGCGACATCTGCTGTTTTGCCCCTAGCATTGATTAATTATGTTTAACTAAGTAGCCTCACCTAAATAAACGCATAATAGAAAACTGAAAAAAATCAGGAATATCTTCTCCTGTCCCCTTTTTTCCTTGAACCAACTTAAACGTTTGATGTTTAACCAAGCGACGTAGTGGCATCGACAGTCGTCACTAAACGACAATCTGCACCTAGGTGCGGCGGGGTTTTCTCTATTAGCAACTGCATCACGAAGTGAAATTACTTATCAACTACATTGACATACTAAACAAAAGTTATTCTGAGTCATAGCTCAAAAAAAAATCGGCTTAATCTCAGTTATTTCTCAGATTTCTATTGATCGCCCAATTTAAACTTTACTGCGTTTATGGCTTATGGCTGGGGTCTAGTTAGGGCGTGTCATCAATTAAGCCAAATAACCGAAGAAGCAAGATAGATGGAACCCAAAAAATTAATGGCTGTTTTGT
>JBCBIN010000477.1:0-2938 GCA_038524555.1 Cyanobacteria bacterium J06623_7
CACTATTCTGAAAAAGTTCGTTTAATCTTAGACTACAAGCAGCTAGAGTATCGCAAGATTGAAGTTACCCCTGGTGTGGGACAGATCGAGCTAATGCAGAAATCTGGTAGTCGCCAAGTCCCCATACTGAAAGATGGCAGTACTTATGTTGCCGATTCAACTGAAATTGCCCTCTACCTCGAACGTAAGTATCCCGAACGTCCTATTTTACCCACCGATCCTGTGGCTAAAGGACAAACTCTCCTCATCGAAGAATGGGCGGATGAATCTATTGGGCTCAAAGCACGTAAAGCCTTTATTGGCGCTCTAAACCAAAATCAAAACTTTCGGACTTCTCTGCTTCCAGACAATATCCCCGATTTAGTCAAAACAGCGGTAGGGGCAATTCCCGGAGAAGTATTAGACGTGTTGGGAACCGGAGTTGGCTTTGGGGGTGATGCAGTCAAAGAAGCAAAAAAAAGCCTCAACCAAGATTTAGAAGCTTTATGCCTAATCTTGCAAAATCAACCCTACCTCACTGGAGATACCCCAACTTTAGCCGATCTAGCCGTAGCTGGTTTGAGCATCTATCTTAAGCTGCCCGCTGGCTCCTATCTCGATATACCCGCTCCCTTAAAAGATAAGGGAATTCCCGGGTTAGCAGACAATATCACCTTTGAGCCTTTCTTTGCTTGGCGCGATCGCCTTTATGCAGATTTTCGTCAGGGTTCGAGCACTCCTCCCAGCGCCGGAAGTGCTTCGGCACCCACTTCGATTAGCATCGATTAAAGATTAAATAATAGCTTGCAGTTAGTAGTTAGCTTGTTGATCGATAACTGTTGACTGCTAACTGTTGACCGATAATCGAACAGAACTAATATCATAGAGTCGTTAGTTTTATCTTTTGTTGCCATTATGAGAGTTGGTCTACAGTCTTACCTTAGCGATACGAATATTGATGCTCAGATAAACAATAGTCAACGTCAGCTATCCCTGGCAATTTCGGCTATTCCCGATCGCCAAGAAACAGAACTACCTTTGAATTTGTGTCTGGTTTTAGATCGTAGTGGTTCGATGTCGGAAAAACCCCTAGAAATGGTCAAGGAAGCAGCTATCAGTATTCTGCGGAAATTAAAGCCAGAAGATCGGGTTAGCATCGTTACTTTTGACCATCGTGCCAAGGTAATCGTTCCCAATCAACCGGTGGCTAATCTTAAGGCGATCGAGCAAAAAATTCGCCTGATGGTTGCCGATGGCGGTACTGCCATCGATGAAGGACTGCGGTTGGGATTAAAAGAAGTTGCGGCCCATAATTCCCACTGTGTATCCCGCATTTTTCTCTTAACTGATGGCGAAAACGAACATGGCGATAATAAGCGCTGTTTGAAGCTAGCCGAGCTGTCGGCAGAATATAACGTGACAATCGACACCCTAGGGTTTGGCGAACACTGGAATCAAGATGTTCTAGAGCAAATATCCGATTCAGCTCAGGGAACTCTGGTTTATATCGAGCAACCCCACCAAGCTGTAGCAGAATTTGAGCGTTTATTTATCCGAGCCCAGGCGGTAGGACTAACTAACAGTTCCCTAACGGTGGAATTGATGCCCAAGGTTCGTCTTGCCGAACTAAAGCCAGTGGCACAGGTAGCCCCCGAGACGATTGAGTTACCAATTCAGCTAGAAGGTAATTACTTTTCGGTGCGCCTGGGAGATTTAATGATGGATCGACCTCGAGTCATTCTGATCAATCTCTACATCAATCAGCTTGCCCCCGGTACCCACAAGATTGCAGCGGTTCAGCTCAAGTATGACGATCCCAGTACCAATCAAGAAAACCTCCATTCGGATATCTTAGCGATCGAACTAGAGGCTCTAGATTTATATCGTGCCCAACCGAGTGATGAAGTGCAAAATCATATCCTGACCCTTGCAAAATACCGTCAGACTCAAATTGCCGAGAGTAAGTTAAAAAATGGCGATCGCGTTGGTGCCGCAACAATGTTACAAACTGCTGCCAAAACTGCCTTACAGCTAGGGGATAAAGCCGGGGCAACGGTTCTGCAAAGCAATGCGACTAGACTACAAATTGGCAAAGAATTATCCCAGGGAGATCGCAAGAAAACCCGACTCGTCTCGAAAACGATCCTACAGGACTAAAAGCTGGCTGGTTTTGCTTTATGGTCATTCCAAATAAAAAACATACGAACTTGCGTACTAATCCCTAATCCCTAATCCCTAATCCCTAATCCCTCGAACTAAAAACTTAAAATGACATGGAAATTAATTAGAACGATTATAAATTGAATTTTGTTGAATCTCTAGCTAACTTTGATCGCTCATTGTCGAGAGCTACTATTTTATTAGTTTTGAAAGTACAACAAGAAAAAGACAAAAATCGTACCGGGATGTAAACTAGGAATCTAAAATTAGAGCCTTAGCATCGGTTTATCGCCCTAGATAGCAGCAGCAAGAATCGCTAACTAACATGTCAACTAGTTTTTTCGTGGCGATCGCCAGTTAGATAGAATATCTGTACGTAAGTTACATAGCTCGATAAATCAAAGCTGAGAAATTGCGCGATCTTCTATAAATTAAAAAGACTGGAGGTAATAGACAATAAACAACTCGGATAACGACGAATCTAAAGCAAGAATTTAGACAAATATATTTTTATTCAACTACAGTCAATTATTATTGTTCGGCAACTCATAAACAGAATTTGTATTCATAAAACTAGAGCAAATTAAATACTAAGCGAATTGCGAACCTAAATAGTTAGAGCAGGAGTCTAAGTTAACAGCAGCACTTTATAAATCTGATTGCATCAGATTCAGAACTTAAACCACAACTGATAAAGAACAAAATGCTTGATCGAACAAATTTTAAGCACATAAAACATCGGCTACGAAGCTATTGTCAGATGCTGACTCTCAGCTCGATCTTATTTTTAACTTTTATC
>JBCBIN010000478.1:0-2875 GCA_038524555.1 Cyanobacteria bacterium J06623_7
GTCAACTGAGTAAGGTTGCATTCAACATTTCTGATTATTTGACTTTACTGTACCTTACAAGTATGAGAATTGCTATAACTATAAAAATCATACAAATATAGCTATATGACTGTTGGTAACTTTAACGAAGTAATTGGCTCGGATGGTTTTGACAGTATCCGAGCAGAAGAAGATATATCGGTGGTTTATGGTGTCGATGATGGGGATAATCTAACTTCTAGCCTTAATGATGATGACCCCACCAGTATTGTCGTCGGTGGTGCGGGAGATAACAACTACGTCATTTTTCCCGATGCAACGACCTTTATTCTCGAAAATAGCGATGGAGACAATACCCTTTTTACCGGTATTGGCAGTAGTTCGGGAATCTCTTTAGAGGACGACAACTCTTTTGTGGCTGAAATCGATGGGCGACATTTATATTTGGGTAATACGGCAACTGAACGCTATGTAGTTATTTTTGACTGGCAGCTACCCGAGAATCAGATTGAAACCTTCTCCCTCTCTGGAGGAGCCTTAAGCTATGACGAATTTGTCACTAGTTTTCGTGAGTCGGATAATTACCGGGGCGATTTCACCTGGGCTGAATTAGCTGAGACAGATGAAGTAGCGCCTATTGACCTCGAAGATTTGGGTTTAGCTGCTGCGACCCTCGATGAGGATCTAGAGACAATCGAACGGCGATCGCAAGACCTCTCTTTTATTACCAGCAATCCCCTCGGGACGTTCATTGATAATGCCGTTGCTAATGTTGAGAATGAAGAGGATTTCCTCGAAAGTTTTGTTTTTGGCGATCTGGATGACGACGTTTTGCGGGGTACTACTGCTAACGAAGCTCTTTTGGGTGATAGGGGAGACGATCGAATTACGGGCAACTTTGGCGATGACATAATTGCCGGGGGACTAGTTGGTGCAGATGTCGGCGGTAGCGATACTCTCTTAGGAGGTTATGGCAACGATGCTTACTACGTGTCTCTCTCTGCTGGCGGTGGCACAATAGTTCAGGATGAAATAGACCCAGATGATACTGATGTTCTATTTATTTTGGCTGAAGATACCGACCTCGATAGTTTATTCGACAACGAAGAGGCGGACAGTGAAGAATCTAGCAATATATTTGCTCCTGATGAATATCTCGAATCAATTACCGACTCTACAACCTATGGCGATGCGGCTATTTCTATTGCCGAACCAGAAGAGGGAATAGTTGGGATCGAAAAATCGGGTACGGACTTAATTATCGATCTTAACCGCGATGGCATTGCCGATGCTGATGATGACTTGAGCATCATTGACTTTTTTGCTGAAGACGGACAGTTGGGTAACGGCAGCATGGCGCAAATTAACAATATTCTCGATCCTCAGGCGATCGCCGATTTCTTTTAATTCAACTTTTTAACTTGATGGAGACGTGTTATTTTCGGCTATAAGTTAGCAACACGTCTCAATTTATGGCTTTATTGAGCAAGTAAGCTTACTAACTTCGGTTTACTTAATTTGTGGTATTTCGATAGCTGACGCTTTTTAGCTATTTTCTTTAATTCTGTTACTGTTAGAGTGTTTAAGAATTTGGTATCTTTAATATCGTCAGGAATTGCTTCCGGAGTCAGATAAAACACCTGTTCTAACGCCTTGAGCTTTTTCCCGGCAGTGATACCACACTTCAATTTGGTGACTGGTTTGAAATCTTGCCAGTACTGTCTGGGTGCTTCATCGATTCGATTGGTCGCTTTTTGTAAGTTAATCGTTTTTAGCGGCGAGTTGGGCAATTGGGTGAGATATTCTAGCGCCGCTTCAATATCTTCTACCGAGGCTGTAGATAGGTTAATTCTCGGTACTTCTTCCTTGGCCAGTATCCGGCTGAGTTTGGCGGTTTCCTCACTATCATCGGCAATAATGCACCAAACCTTATCTAGACTAGCAGCGGCGGCAACGGCATAGATAAAATCATTACCAATTACCTGATAGCTATCTTCTCCAGTTTCTTTAACAATTAAAGGTATCCAATTTCTTGTCTCGCTATTACTCAACTCTTGAGCAGTAGCATTAATTAGATATCGAGAATTGCGCGCTAGCTAATTGGCTTGGATTAACGCCAAATCTAAATACATTAAATTTCCAACATCACTTAAATTACTCATTGTAAAAAATACTCCTTAGCTAATAGGGAATAATAATCGTGGGCTACTTTATATCGGTATACGGCAGGAACCTTATCGAAGCCACAGTTAGCAATATAGGCACTATTTGGCAATTCAAAAACTCTAGTATTATTTCCTGGTTTATATTGCGGAAAAAAGTAGGGTAGCAAATCAAACTGATTGTTACTTTTCGTTTGTTATCTAATTTCTAAAAGTGTGTTTTTTGCCTTCGACCTAGCTGGAATTGTGGGTTTTCCTCCGTTAAAGAAAATAGGTAAGGCGATCGCTCCCAATTCTAATCCCTGACTTTTTTTTCTGTCGATTATGTTGGATTTCGGGAATGTATTGAGAGATAGTAATTGCGGCATTTTGTAAAGAACGAACATTATTATGCCTGGTAGGAATTAACACCACGTCCGCAGCATTGAGAGCATAAATACTATAAAATCTCCAGTTGGGAGGTGCATCTATAAAAATATAATCATATTCAGACTTTAGTGCGGCTAGCTTCCTACGTAGAATGTCTGGTTTGATATGGCTGCGAATTTTATCTTCATCTAATTGGGCAAATTCATCATCCACGGGAATAACATCAAAACTCAAACTATCCCCGTTCTTAAATTTAGTAATAAAAGAATAGATTGTCCGACCTAAATCGGGGAGCATCCCACTTTTGCAGTAAGTAAAAATGCTTAGAGTAAGATTAAGAGAATCAATTCCTATTAAATAAGCAT
>JBCBIN010000479.1:0-2859 GCA_038524555.1 Cyanobacteria bacterium J06623_7
GCTTATTTAATAGGAATTGATTCTCTTAATCTTACTCTAAGCATTTTTACTTACTGCAAAAGTGGGATGCTCCCCTTACACACAGCCATCGAGGACAAGATCGTAATCAGCTTGTTCTCGATTTTTTTTCTAGATTAGGGCGTGTTGTCAATTTCATATTAAGGGTAACTTAAGCCTGTTTGTCATTAAAGAGGCGATCGCCCTCACGATCCCCAATAGCTTTTGTTTGTCTTAAGTATTGCCCGAGGGAATAAGCATTTATATTAATCGTGAACGCATCTACATTAGAAAACAACTATCTTCTTGCCCGCCAGTTGGTTAACCTATGTCTCATCCTCTCTACGTAGCTTTTGTTTGGCATCAACATCAACCTTTATATAAATCGCGTGAGACAGAATCAGATACTTGGGGGCAGTATCGTCTACCCTGGGTCAGACTTCATGGGACAAAAGATTACCTAGACCTGGTTTTGATGTTAGAGCGTTATCCACAACTGCATCAGACTGTAAATCTCGTACCATCCTTAATGTTGCAGCTAGAAGACTATGCTGAAGGAGAAGCGATCGATCCCTATCTCGCTCTAGCCCTAACCCCAACGGCGCAACTAAAGCTTCAAGATAAAAAATATATTATCCAGCACTTTTTTGATGGCTATTTTCATACCCTAATCGAACCCCATCCACGCTATGCTCAACTATACCTAGAGCGTCAGGAAAAAGGCAGCGACTGGTGTTTGGCAAACTGGACGGATAGAGACTACAGTGACCTCCTTGCCTGGCACAATTTAGCCTGGATCGATCCCTTATTTTGGGATGACTCAGAGATTGCCAGTTGGCTCGAACGGGGTCGAGATTTTACCTTAAGCGATCGCCAGAGAATCTATTCCAAACAGCAAGAAATTATCCGGCGTATCATTCCCCAGCATAAGCAAATGCAGGATCGGGGTCAGTTAGAGATTATGACCACTCCCTACACCCATCCGATTTTACCCCTGTTGGCGGATACCCATGAAGGACAAGTCGCAGTCCCCAACATGGTTCTGCCCCACAATCGTTTCCAGTGGCAAGAAGATATTCCCCGTCACTTGAGCATTGCCTGGGAGATGTATTGCGATCGCTTTGAATGCGAACCCCAGGGTTTGTGGCCCTCAGAACAGTCTGTCAGCCCGACAATCCTCCCCTATATCAGCCAGCAGGGCTTTAAGTGGATTTGTGCCGATGAAGCGGTCTTGGGCAACAGTATCAAGCATTTTTTCCATCGTGATGAAGCGGGTAATCTCTCCGAACCCGAACTACTCTATCGCCCCTATCGTCTAGAAACCGAACATGGCGACCTGGCGATCGTTTTTCGCGACCACCGTCTATCCGACCTGATTGGCTTTACCTATAGCGGCATGAACCCCCGTCACGCAGCGGCAGATTTAATCGGACATCTAGAAGCGATCGCTCGTTCTTTAAAATCACGCCAGGACAACCCCGATACGGCATTACAAGAACCCTGGTTAGTCACGATTGCTCTTGATGGCGAAAACTGTTGGGAATACTATCCTCGCGACGGGATGCCGTTTTTAGAGGCACTGTACGACAAGCTGAGCCGAGATGAAGATATAAAGCTGGTAACGGTCAAAGAATTTATTCAGCAATTTCCCACTACCGCAACAATTCCCACCTCCCAACTCCACAGCGGTTCCTGGGTAGACGGTAGCTTTACCACCTGGATTGGCGATCCCGTTAAAAATCGTGCCTGGGATTTATTAGCCGCCGCCCGGGCAACTTTAGCCAGACATCCCGAAGCAACAGAAGAAGCCAACCCTGAGGTTTGGGAAGCACTCTATGCCGCCGAAGGTTCCGACTGGTTTTGGTGGTTTGGCGAGGGGCATTCTTCTAGTCACGACGAAATGTTTGATCGCCTGTTCCGCGAACATCTAGCGGCAATTTACCATGCCTTAAACGAACCCGTACCGCCAGAAATCTATCAGCCTGTAGACAAACACGAAATAAAAGGCGATCGCTCCCCCCAAAGCTTTATTCATCCCATTATCAACGGTATTGGCGACGAACAAGACTGGGAACGGGCGGGCCGGATTGAAGTTGGTGGCGCAAGAGGCACAATGCACCGCAGCAGTACCGTCCAACGTTTATTTTATGGTTTAGACCACCGCAATTTTTATCTCAGACTTGACTTTAAAGCTGGTTCGCAACCGGGTCAAGACATTCCCGGGGAACTACATCTACTGTGGTACTATCCTGGCATCACCAATCACAATAGCCCCGCACCAATTGCCAGCTTGCCCGACGAAGCCCCACTCAACTATTACTTCCACCATCATCTAGGTATCAACCTTATTACCGAATCTGTTTGGCTACAGGAGTCCCACGCTGGCGGTATGTGGCAGATGCGAGCCTGTCGCGCCCAAGCTGCTTACGAGCAATGTTTGGAAATAGCCGTTCCCTGGGCAGATTTACACATCGAACCCGATTATTCCCTAGATATACTGGCGGTATTTGCCGACCATGGAGAATTTCATAGCTTTGTACCGGAAAACAAGTTTATTCGCTTACAGGCACCTTGAAGACTCAAAAGATTATTTAAGTAAAATTTAAATTTCTAGAGCACTGAGCTGTTTTTAAGTAATTCCAGTTTGGAATGACTATAGTACAAGAAGATAGTTTATTGATTTACTTCCAGGGTATATTTTCCCTCGCCATCTTCATCGTAAGTATTCACAATAATGTTGTATACGCCATCTTCTGGAAGAGTTATCTCAATTTGGGAATTGCTGTCTTCTTGGCTTATATCATCATTTTCACCGATAGTTTTACCGCTACTGTTAACAAGGGCGACAAAGGCATCAAAATC
>JBCBIN010000480.1:0-2844 GCA_038524555.1 Cyanobacteria bacterium J06623_7
GCGAAGGCTCAATGCCCAATTCTTACGAGCATCCCGTCTCTATCCCCAAACGTCAACTTAAGTCCATACATGGCCTAGCGGAAGAACTGCTAGAATCTCTAGACGCCGCTCCCGCTACCTATCTCTTACAGTTTAGTCTTTATAATGGCGAAATTGTTTTTGATCGCCTGTGGCCTTTTCCTGCCGCTCCCGCTCTGATCACCTTAAAAACTCAACAGCCAGATCTGTTTACCTGTCATTGGCGCTGTGCGACCGAACAGCCGATCTCTAAAATAAGCGTTTCCGACGCAATGCCGATCTAGCAATAGCAATGTAGTCATTAATATTGAGCCAGGGGATTTTACTCAACAGCAAATGCTTGTTTGATAGTGCCCTTGGTTAACCCTAGCTGGATTGTCTAACTATTTTGTTGCCTGCCGGCGCATATCTAACCATTGCTGGAGAATAATAGCCGCAGCGCGGCGGTCGATCGCACCTTTATTACGGGTAGAAAATTGTTTTTGAGCCTTTAACTGAGCCTCTGCTTCTACGGAAGTCAAACGTTCGTCTACATATTCAAATGGTAACTGTAGGGTACGAGAAATTCGTTCGGCAAATTTTTGGGTCTGTTTCGCCTGATTGCCGAGGGTGCCGTCGAGATTGTAGGGAAGACCAATTATCAAAATCTCAACCTCTCTGGCTCTGATAATTTCCTGTAGCTGCCTGACATCTTCCGCCCAGCTAGTGCGTTTAATTGTTGTTAGACCGGTGGCAATCAAGCCCGTACCATCACAGCCAGCCACGCCCATGCGCCTTCTTCCCACATCTAAGCCTAAAGCAGCAACTCTTTCCATAAAGCGATCGCACCCATAGACGATAAATACTCAACGTCCTTAATCATATCGGGTTATCGCTGGCAGTTCAATTAGCCTAGACTAGACCACTATTAGGGGGTTTAAAAGAATCATTGTTTTCTTTAGCCGGATCGGCACTAGACTTAGCGCGAAAAATACTTTTTTGACGGACAATATTTTGGTAAGAGCCAGAAATTGACTTAAGCAAGGAAACGCGGGAGGGAATCGGCGTAGAAGCAGGTTTGAGACCCTGCAAAACCCCCGGTAGCTGTAGTCCTTCTAGTGGCTTGGCTTCCCTAATTTTGTGCCATACCGAGCGAGACATCAAGAGAGTTTGCTCAACGGGAGTAGCGCCAATCTTATTAAAATACTCTTCTCGTTCGGGCTGATAGTCTGCCGAAACTATTTCGAGGGGTTGAGCATAAAGCTGACGATCTGGGGATAAACCGCGTTTGCGATCAACGGACTCCTGAATAATTTGCGCCATCTTCGCCGTTAATTGGGGATAGAGCCAGGTATAGGCTGGATTGACCGTTAATTGGGCACGGTGGGGACGAGAGCCATCTTTAGAAGATTCTAGTCTAAAATAGCCGATCGCTGCTTTTCGCTGGGGTTCAAATACATAGCCGCTGACGATATCCGTTCCGTTCAACCACAACCGAATCTGACTGACCGCATTTTGTACCAGACCAGATTTAAAATCATCTACGTGGCGATCAAAATCCTGCCGTAATAGCGGTGGCATCGAGATGCAGTCAAGCTGGTATAGTAGGGGCGCATCGGCATTGCCAATGGGTAAAAAATTAGGTAAATCGGAGTCCTGCTGTGCAAGTTGGGCGATCGAATCGGCAGAAATCTGCCAATAGGTCATTTGCGCCTTGGGCTGAAAACCATTCTCACGGTAAAGAGCCAGATGGTTTTTTTCGTTGATATTGACTTCCAAGATCCAGGTACGCGCTTCCCAGATATTTTGGAGACAGTAACGCAGTAATTGAGAGCCAATTTCCTTTTGAGTTTTTAGTAGCTCTAACTCTGGAGAATTACTATTGAGTAAGACCCGTTCGACTCTCCAGGTGCTGCGGTTGCTGTTAACCGAAGATACTTGAATTAAACCCAGAACTTCTTCCCGGTGTTGGGCGACATAAACACGCCAACCGTGGTAGTAAGAGCGGGGCAAAAGTGAGAGAAATCGTTTCAATCCGTACCAAGAACCAACCTGTTCTAGTTCTCTATCGATAGTTATCAGACGCTTAGAAGCTTCTTTGGCAACATGTTCGTTTACCAAAGCGTTGATGGCATCCACGTCACGATATTGAAGAGGACGAACTATCAGCTGCTCGTTATTCGGTACGGATAAAGTCATGATTTCAGATTAATCAACCCTTTCTAGTTGCCATAAAATTTGATTCCCTTCTCGTCTGACTCTGGAAACAACCCAGTTGCGCCAAGACCAGTGGTCGCCTCGACTAGTTACAGCACTAGCATTAATGTCCATCAGATCTGCCAGTTCGGAACTGCTAATAAGGTAGCCTTTACCAGCAATTTCTTCAGCGATTCTTAGAGTATCAATCAAATCTCTTAACTGAGTGACTCTTTCTTCACTTGATACTCTGATTTCTTCCATTGTGCTGTTTGATGATTCAGTCATAAATAGCTAAAATTCAAAATAATTGATAACTAGTTCCGAAGATGAATTATCACCTTTAGGATAATAAAGTTTACACGATATATCGATTACCGTCATCTTAGCTAATTTGCCGGGGAATTATCTGCTATTAGATTAATATATCTTGAGCGTCCTGGCTGAAAATCGGGCTTGATTTCTAGAGCTTTTTCATAACTCGCAATCGCCTCAGACCACTGCGAGAGTTGTTCTAAAGCGCAGCCTCGGTTATACCAAAATAGGTGATTTCCCGGCATAATTTCAATTGCTTGACTCCAGCTCTTAACTGCATCCGACCATTGCTGTAGCTGGTAGAGTGCATGAGCGCGATCGTTCCAGGCTTGATAG
>JBCBIN010000481.1:0-2837 GCA_038524555.1 Cyanobacteria bacterium J06623_7
CCAAGACATATTCATGCCCACTCCGGCACCAAACCAAGGAGTTTGTACTTTCCCATTTATGTTCAAATCGTATAAAGGCTTCTATGGCTTGTTTTCGATAGTGCCGAAACAGTGTTTGCTATAGATCGCTATGATTAAACCAATTAATATCTGCGATCAATCCCGTGTTTAACTCGACGAATCGCGTCTCTTGTTGTCATCGCACTATTGACCGCTATAGCACAACCTTGGTTATGGTTTACCCAAGCTGCATAAATAAAATGCCCTTTCATTTAATTTGTCGCGGTCTATTCCTACCTTGCAGCTACGATAGGCGGAAGAAAGAATAATTTTAGGATAATTGTGCTTCATAAAGTTTTTGCTTGAAAAAAATAGTATTTTCTCAAAGCTATGAGTCACGACTTTTTCGTTTATTTCTCTGCTCAACAGTCGATAAAATTTCTTGCCAGAGATCGGATAATTATTTCTTTCTGTTCGATTGCCATTGAGGAATGCCACGGATTGAAGAACTTTTTAATTTAGTCATAACTCTATTGGTTTATATCTTGGCTCTACGAAAGCTATACACTTTCTTTCCTTGTGAAAAATTACTGCGCTCGCGTATTGAGAAGATTGATGCTTACTGCGGTCGTAATTAGTAGATATAAGTACAGCCCTATTTTCGACTCAATCGAACTAACTGTATTTAGCGATCGCATCAAAGTTCAAAGAAAAAAACCAGGTCACCCAGAAAAAGCATTCCTCGATTCAGCAACACCCTAAAATAATATGAGTGAGATAGGTTCATGGCAATTACTACTTTAACTGTAGCGACAATAAATAATAATATTAAGAACCTTAGATATGACAAGAACAGATGGAGATTTAAAGACTAAACTTTTAAATCAGATCGAAAATTTGGGTCAAGAGCGATCGCTGTTACCATTTTCGGCAGCGTCTATTGATGCAACCATAACTCAGCTAGAAAATACTAACCCGATTTTAGAACCACTTTTAGCCGATAATTTTCCTGCTTTAATTGGAGATTGGCAGCTAATTTATGCCTCTAACGGCACAGTATTAACTCGTCCCCTGGCTGAGATAACTAATTTTTTGGGTAATGCAATGGCGATCAATAAAATCTGGCAGTCTTTAACCGTACAGAATGACCAGATTATGGCTCAGAATCAGGCTTTAATTAAGTTTCCTTTACTGGGAATATATCGACTGGCTGCGGAGGGTATTTGGCGATCGCAAACTGATCAAAGAACGGCAATGGTTTCCTTTGATGCTTTTACCATACAAGCGGTTCAGTTTTTGAGTCAATCGGACTGGAGTTTGCCTGAATTAAAAATACCAGTATTAGATTTACTGCAAAATGAGGCTTCATGGATAACCTCTTACTTGGATGAGGATACAAGAATAGGACGCGGCGCTACGGGAAACGTATTTGTATTTCGCCGCTAAAACAATTTTTATTTGAACAACTCTTAAACAAAGGAATAATCTTTATAGCAAGTAATTTTGGCAAGCGTTCTCTAGTCCAGGACGAAGCGTTATTTTATCCCCTAATCTTTGATTAAGCATACACAATAAAAAACGCCCGGAGATATTATATTCTCTAGGCGCTTCTCGATATAGAACTGTAAATCAATATCAATTGGAACAGACAAGATTAAGCTATGGTAGGTTACAAAGCGTTGGCACCCGCAACAACCTCGGAAAGTTCTTGGGTAATTGCTGCCTGTCTGGCTTTGTTATAAGACATAGTTAGACTAGTCATCAAATCCGTCGCGTTATCACTAGCATTATTCATCGCTGTCATTCTCGCGGCTAGTTCGCTAGCGGCTGCTTCTTGTAAAGCACGTAGGATCTGGTTATTGAGATAAAGCGGTAGCAAAGCATCGAGAATTTGTACCGGGTCTTGCTCGAAAATTGTATCTTTAGGGTAGGCTTCTACTTCTGAAGTTACCGTATCTCTTTCAACACCGAACTCACCACCCTTACTAGTCAGGCGGAAGATTTCATCGTCTTTTACTTCTAATCCTTGAGTAGTCAAGGGCAATAAGGTTTGAATTACTGGTTTAGAAGCAATCAGAGAGACAAACTTACTGTAGATTAACTCCACTTTATCTACTTCTTCAGCTAAAAATAAAGACAGTAGCTCGTCGCCAATGTCCGAGGCTTCAGATGCGGTAGGGATTTGTTCTAGACCGACAAAGCTTTTTTCGATAGGCTCGTTTCGAGTCTCATTACTAAAGTATTGAGTAGCTTTCTTCCCAACTGTAATGTAGGTATACTCAACTCCTTGAGCCTTGAGTTCTTTAGCTCTATTCTCTGCTCGACGAATAATGTTGGTGTTGTAACCACCGCACAAACCGCGATCGCTACTTACTACCAATAGAGCGACCTTTTTAACTTCTCGCTGCTGGAATAAAGGCAGATCGACATCTTCAAACTGAAGTTTGCCCTGAATGTTATAGAGTACCTGAGCTAAACTATCGGCAAAAGGACGAGTAGAATTTACCTGTTCTTGAGCGCGGCGAACCTTGGCAGCAGCAACCAGGCGCATAGCTTCGGTGATTTTTTTTGTATTTTTTACTGACGCGATGCGATCGCGAATCGCTTTTAAATTAGGCATGTTTTTTAATAGGGATTAGGGATTAGGGATTAGGGATTAGGGGTAGGGAATTGAAGACCGAATCTACCTCTATATTCCCATTCCCCAATCGCCAGTCACCAGTCGCGAGTTACGCTGTTGCCAAGAAGGACTGTTTAAACTCGTTGATTCCTTCTTTGAGCAGAGTTTCTGCTTCAGTTAGCTTTTTCTCAGTAGCGATAATTTCGCCATATCTCGC
>JBCBIN010000482.1:0-2831 GCA_038524555.1 Cyanobacteria bacterium J06623_7
TCTTTGAAAATATCATTTTGATTATTTCTTACAGCAATAAATAGCTTTTCGTTATCGTTGTTAGTAGAACAACCTAGCAATAAAAGTGAAAATAATAATAATAGTTTGACTTTACTCATATTTATGATAGGTATCAAAACTAACATGGAGATTTTAGACAGTCAATATTATAAAAAGATAACTAAAATCTCCAGACTGGATATTCAATTTTTTATAAAAAATATGATCGCATTTATTTCAGACAGGCGATCGCTGTATCCAATTAGACGTAGTTTTTGTTCCTGGCGGGGTATAGGGCAAGTTGAAGTAATGCGAGATAAAACAGTCTTAGATTTTCTACAGCAGATTAGCGATAAAACTTAATTTATCACTAGCGTCTGCAATGGGTCATTAGTCTTAGTTTAGGCAAAAAATATTAAATGGCTACAAGTCTGCCTGTCATTGGGCATTTAAAGCTCATTTGGTGGCACTGGGTGCCGAGATCATCTATCAAAGAATAGTAGTTGATCGCATTATGGGAGCGGGTGTTACTAAGGAGTCTAAAATTGCCAATGATGGTAATCAAAGCGGTATCAAACCCTAAAGTTTGGAGCTAATTAATTGGCGGACAAGATCCAATAGTAATCTCGATTAGCAAAAAAATAAGAGCTAGGCTAACTACCCGGCTCTTATTCCTTAAAATACCCCCAAGGGAATTTGAATCCCTGTCGCCTCCGTGAAAGGGAGGTGTCCTAGGCCACTAGACGATGGGGGCTTAGGTTCGTTGCGTGCGTTCTGTATTGCTTGCAACGTTTCTAAATATATCGAATATTCTGGGCGCTGTCAACAATTTTCGCAAAAAAATTTGGAAAACGGACGAGATCGTCGCTACATTCCCTGCCGCATTTGCCGCAACCGCTGTTGGGCAGCCGGATCTAGAGCATTTAATAAAAAACGACCAGGAGGTTTATTCTTGGTCTGTTTGCGGGTTCTATTTTTAGTTTTCTGGACTGCTATGGTCACTTCTCTTTCAAGCATCGGTGCCGATAACCATTCTGCTCCATAGCCTACTACCGTTAACTGTTGGGCGCGATCGCTGGTAGCCACAATTAAACGAGTCGATTCCTGCTGATATTTTTTGCGAGCAAAGGTAGCGCAATACTTCTCTATATAGGTATCGGCGGTTTCGGCAAAGGCAGTGTAGTGTACCGATAAATCTTTTGTATGGGTTTCGGTGCTACGAGGGGTATCTTGATAGTGAGCATCGAAAACTACTTTAGTGCGGTAGTCCACGGAAGCAGAATAGTTGATTAAGCATTCTATCAGTTCGTAACGAGCCGCTTCTAGACCATGGCGATCGCGACTTTTTTTGAGGTCTGACCAATCGCCGATGATGTTATAACCATCGACGAGCAGTATTGCCTGATAAGAGGAGGACATTGCAATGGGGTTTTCTTAATGAGGTATTAATAATGACTTACCCCTCATTCTAAGCAAATTCGTTAACAAAAAGTTAAACAACGTAAAAAAGCCTAGATATTTGGTTTTTCTGCCGCTAGTAACCGCTGCTTTAGGGCTTCAGCATCTCCTTGAGCCACAACTCTACCCTTTTCTAGTAGAAACGCTCCATCACAATAGTCCAATTCTTCGAGACGATGAGTAACCCAAAGAGCAGTTAAGCCGCATTTTTTGACCAGATTGCTAACCTGGGCTACTAGTTCTAGCTGAGTATCGGGGTCGAGTAATGCTGTGGGTTCGTCAAAGAGAATTGCTTCACAGTTACGGGCGATCGCTCCGGCGATCGCAATCCGCTGCTTTTGTCCTCCACTGAGGGCGTGAATTGGTCTTCTTTCTAACTCTAAAAGATTGACGGCTTCTAAAGCAGCTTTAACTCTGGCTCTAGTTTGCATTTGAGTTAAATTTTCACCGACCAAACCAAAGGCAATATCAGCCCCTACCGTTGGCATTACTAGCTGGTGGTCGGGATTTTGGAATACTACCCCCGTCTTATGAGGCATGACAATTGTGCCCGCATCGGGAATGAGTAATCCTGCCAACAGTCCTAACAAGGTAGATTTACCGCTACCGTTGTTACCCAGCAGCATCCAGAACTCTCCCTGGGGCACTTGGAGAGAACAATTATGCAGTACTGTTGTCTCTTCCGACCAGCTAAAACAGATATCTCTAACGCTGATTACTGGCAGTTTGCCAGACTTGACAGTGGTAGTAGTCATTACTTGTCCGCAACAGCAGCAAAGAACCCGGGTACTCTTCCCTCTGCCATCCCGCCAGATTTTTTGTTCACGCTAATGGCACAGATTAGATTGCCTTTGACAGCTACTTTTTTATCTTCGTCCTTATCACAGGTCAATTCAATCAGTTCGTTACTGCCAGACTCCATTGCCGAGCGAATTTGTTGATATAGACCCTCTGCTCCTTCTGCTTCCTTGCGCTGAACCTGTATTGGAAGGGGAATATCTTGTAAAACGATATCGATAGTAAACATAAATCCTGTTTTTCGGTAATGACAACTATTTGATTATCGTCCAGATTCTCGCAAATTCCCATCTCGATTTGGCTCTGACTCTCAATAATCTTTATTTTTTCTTCGGTTTTTCCCTAGATATCCTAGATGTTTTCTTTTATTATGTGTAATATAAGTAAAGAAAAGTTAACTTTTCTCACAATCGACTTACTGTATATCTTGCATCGAGTCGATAGATTGTAATAATTCCAACGATCTTAAATCAAACATAAATTCGGAGATCTACATACATGACAATAGCAGTAGGACGCGCGCCGGCCAAGCGCGGTATCTTTGATGCCGTCGATGACTGGTTGAAACGCGATCG
>JBCBIN010000483.1:0-2827 GCA_038524555.1 Cyanobacteria bacterium J06623_7
CAAATTTAGAGCGCACCCTCAGTAATATTCGGCAGTTATTAAATCCCCAGGGACTATTAATTATCGTTGAAGGTACACAGCCTGTAAGATGGTTTGATTTAACTTTTGGCATGACAGATGGTTGGTGGAAGTTTACCGATAAACAGCTAAGAGCAAACTATCCATTAATTTCTAGAAATAAATGGCAAGAAATATTATTAAATACAGATTTTACCGTCGAAAAGATTCAAGAATCGTCTCTACAACAGGAAGTGATTATTGCTCAAGCTAATCATAAATATCGCGATCGCCATCATTATTTAATCTTGGCGGGTAAGCAGGAAATAGGAACGGAATTAGGTAACCATTTAGCCCAGGGCGATCGTAACTACACTCTAGTAACCGCTGGTGCAGGATATCGGCAAGAGTCAGCGAATCAATACCAAATTAATATTTTAGATGGTAATAATTATGATGAACTATTTAATAACTTAAGCCAACATAGTATACAGCCGACTCATATTATTTATCTTCGGGCTCTAAATGACAGCTCGTCAAGTTTAGAATTAAAAATTGATAATAATACCAATGCTGCACTGCATTTTGTCCAAGCGCTAATTAGACATAACTTTAATGAGACAAATCTATATTTAGTAACTAGGGGAGCAGTTAGTTTAGAAGGAAAAATAAGCAGCGTTGGCTTAATTCAATTCCCTTTACACGGCTTATATAAAACTATTAACCTAGAGCACCCTGAATTAAATTGCTCCTGCATTGATTTAGACCCTCGCGCAAATTTAGAGCACCAACTAGAAAACTTAATTACCGAAATACAAATAGAATCTCTAGGAGAACAAGTAGCTTGGCGCAATAATAATAGAAAAGTTGCTCGACTAAGTCGCTATCAGTCAGAAAAGAAACTTTTAGCTTTACCAGAAAATCAGGCGTACCACTTAGGGATTAAACGCAAAGGTACGCCTAAAAACTTAAAGTTAACTTCCTTACAACGTCGTCTACCACAAGTGGATGAAGTCGAAATCAAAGTAAAAGCAACTGGACTTAATTTTATCGATGTTTTAGATACCTTAGACTTACTACCATTTAGTAAAGATTGGCTTGGTGTTGAATGTACGGGTGAAATTATTGCAGTGGGGGAGGCTGTGACAAATTTTGTTATCGGCGATGAAGTTATTGCTTTAGCGATGGGTAGCTTCGATCAATATGTTACCGTCAACAAACAGATGGTAGTAATCAAACCAGATCATCTCAATTGGCTAGAAGCCGTTACTATTCCTGCTAATTTTTTAACCGCATCCTATGCATTGGAAGAGTGCAGAAAAGCAAGAGATCCGGGGCGCAGAAGAGCAAAAGAGCAGACTAGGATATTAATTCACGCTGCTGCGGGGGGTACGGGAATGGCTGCAGTACAAATCGCTCAACGAGCAGGAATGGAAATATTTGCCACAGCTAGCCCTAGTAAGTGGGAGTTTTTGCACTCTTTGGGTATTAAGCACGTGATGAATTCCCGAAACTTAGATTTTGCGGCTGAAATAATGCAGTTAACTGACGGCGCAGGAGTCGATCTTGTGTTTAACTCTTTGTCGGGGGAATTTCGCGATCGCAGTTTAGAAATATTAAAAGACGACGGACATTTTTTAGAGATAGGTAAAAGAGATATTAAGAGCGAGACGGAAGTAGCAGCAATCAAACCAAACATTTCCTATTCAGTCATAGACTTATTAACCACCGCCCAACAGCAACCAGAACTAATTAAAACTCTCTTAGCTAAATTGATTAACAGATTTTCTACGGGAGACTTAACAGCATTACCCTACAAAACATTCGCGATCGAGGATGCAATTTCAGCATTCCAATATATGCGGGAAGCGAAACATATTGGTAAAGTTATTGTCACTCACGACAACACTATTAGAGAAGATAATAAATCCCCCATCCAAATTCACAATGATAAAACCTATTAAAGAGCAGGAGGATTAGGAGATTTAGGCTTACTAACAGCTAACTGGTTAGTGGAACAAGGAGCAGAATATCTAATTCTAATTGGACATAATAAAGCATCAGCATCCGCTCAACAACAAATAAATAAACTAGAACAACAAGGCGCTACGGTAATAATTATTCAAGCCGATATAGCCGATAACAATTCCCTAAAACAAGCCCTAATATCGCAAAATATAATCTCTCTCTCCTCTGCCTCCCCTGCTCTTCCTAATTCTTTGCCTCCCTTAGCTGGCGTAATCCACTCTGCCGGGGTGTTAGACGATGGCATGCTGGTTAACATGAATGCCGAGAGAATGAAAACAGTGATGAATCCCAAAGTCTTAGGAGCCTGGAATCTTCATCAATTAACTAAGAATATAAAACTAGATTTCTTTATTCTCTTCTCTTCTGCTGCCTCTCTATTCGGTTCCCCAGGGCAAACAAATCACGTGGTTGCTAATACTTTTCTTGATACTTTAGCTCACTATCGAAAAACCCAAGGACTACCGGCATTAAGCTTAAACTGGGGTGTATGGTCAGATATTGGTGCTGCCGCAAAACGCCAGGTTGATCGCGATCTGAATTTAAAAGGCATCAGTGCGATTTCTCCTCAAGCAGGTTTAGAAATTTTAGCAAAGCTAATTAATCAATCTAACCCACAAATAGGAGTAGTACCAATAGATTGGTCGCGCTTTACTGCTAGTGGCTATAACTTACCCCTAACCGCCGATTTTAAAGAGCAATTACCAACTATCATTACAGATAACAATTCAAGTAACTTTTTAGCCGAACTAAAAGATACTGCTCCCAAACAAAAGTTAAAATACTTAATTATACTTATAGGCTA
>JBCBIN010000484.1:0-2824 GCA_038524555.1 Cyanobacteria bacterium J06623_7
CTAACAAACATTTTATATCTATAGAGTTTACAAAGATCGTATTTTAAGCGGAAACAGATGAAGTTGTAAACTCTATAGATATAAAATGTTTGTTAGAAAAAAAATTGACTATTATCCAATTTCCATCATCTTACTAATATTTTTAATCGATTTATTAGTCTTTTTTCTCAGTCCTAGCTGGATACTGACCTTAATTTGGAGTTTAACAAGCATCTATATCAAGGGTTTTACCTGCTCTTTGAATCACCATCATCAGCACTACAAATTTTTCTCGGTAAAGTGGGCGAATCGAACAATGGAGTTCATTATGGGCTTACAAACCGGTGTAGTTGGCGAAATGTGGGTACTGCATCACACTTTGGGACATCATAAAAACTACCTCGATCGCCAAAAAGATGAGTCTGGTTGGCAAAAAGAAGACGGCACGACGATGAGTGTCTTAGAATATACCTTTTTAGTTGGCACGACAGCTTATCCCCGAGCTTTAAAGGTAGGTAATAGATATCCTCGCGAACGCCAGCGCCTAATTCAGAATCTAGTCTTAACCACAGTGACGATCGCACTATTAAGCTGGTATAGCTGGTATAACGCGCTGATGGTTTTTGTGGTGCCCATGCTAGTCTTGCTTTATGCCACGGTGTTCGATACCTACAAGCATCATGTGGGACTGGACGAAGAAGATCCCCTGAAAGCAACCTACAACATTATCGACCCGACCTACAACTGGTTTACCTGTAACTTGGGCTATCATACCGCCCATCATCTTCAGTGCGGCAAGCATTGGTCAGAATTGCCCGCATTACACGAGCAGATAAAAGATGAGATTCCGCAGGAGCTATATCGTCAGGCTAGCTTTCCGTTTTCGCAGATTACAAAATCAGTCGCTACGGCTAAAAACTTGATTACTGTCGTTCAGGGGAAGGTAGATAGCGCCCGTTCCTAGGTTGTTACGCTAAATTTTGCAATCGTTTTTAGTTAAATAAATGATCGAGCTAAAAGTTAGCTGCTGAGTAGACCAAAGAAAATAGCCAGGGGCAGGATAACAAAACCGACTGCGATCGCCATACCTAAGCCAAAAGCGATCGCATAAACAACCGGACTAATTTTAGAGTTGAGTACCCCAGTTGATTGCCAGGCGCTCCAGATCCCGTGACGTAAGTGAAACGCCAAAGCAACCATCACCCCCGAGTAACCAAAAGCATATAGGGGACTGTGAAATTTTTTCATGACTAAACCCGCCAGATCTCGCATCTCCACCCCATCGATCGCGGTTGAATAATACGCACCAAACTTAAACGTCGCTAGGTGCAAAATTAAAAATCCTAATAAGATAGCCCCCGTAATGAGCATACTGCGCGAGCTAATCGACTGTTTACTTGGTTCTCCGGCACTTTTCAACTGACTATATCCCACAGGACGCGCTTTGAGAGTATTGAGTCGAATTGTAATTCCTACTACTACATGGAAGATGGCGATCGCCAACAACAGCAATTCCACCCCATAAAGCAAGATTCCCGAACTGTCGATCAGGTGAGCGAGTCGATTATAGGCATTGTTGCCAGCAAATAGAGACAGATTACCCAGCATATGTACTAAAACAAACAGAGATAAACCCAGTCCCGTAATTCCGGTAATAATTTTCTTGCCGATGGGAGAAGTATAAAAACTAATTAATTTGGGGCGATCGCTGCTGATAGTCATGAAGCCGTGTAGTAAATGCCAGATTCTATTATACGCTCGGGGCGAGTTAGAAATATTCCCGACTAACCCTGTCACTGTAGCAAAATAGTGATGTCTGTTTTAAGCGTATATTATTTGTGCGGGAGAGCGATCAAGCATTAATTAGGCTGAAATACTGAGGATGAGTTAGAGAGAGAAAATACGATTGAGGGTATCGTCGAGGGTATTTTTTACTTTTTAATCATGAAACTTAAATTTTTATGGCATTCGCTCTTTGTTTCTGTCTTGGTTTTGAGTCCGAAAATTGCTTTAAGTGAACTAGTTATTACGACTAAAGATGGTAGCCGACATACACTGCCGATTGATAGTAGTGAAGTTGAAAGTATTATATTTATGAGCGATCGCCCTGGCGCTAACTGGCAGGGTAGATGGGATACTTATGAAGGGACAATGAACCTATCTCAAGTTGGAACTAGAGTAGACGGAAGATATAACCAAGATAACGGCCAAATTGAAGCTCAAATTGATGACAATTTGCTAGTTGGATATTGGATCGAAGACAGTTCTGCACGAAAATGTAGCACTACAAAATCAAACTCTTATTACTGGGGCAAAATTTCCTGGCAACTCGACTCTGACGGAAAGCATTTTGGTGGCAAATGGAGCTATTGTAATGACGAGCCCGACAGTAACTGGTTTGGAAGTAGGTAAACCAACGTTAGTTAGCAAAATTGGCAAGCGATCGTACTCAGAGTTTAGACAAGGCGATCGCTTTTTAATTAAAATCCTGCCATTAACAACTAAGCGGCTTTTTGGGGATAAAGTTCCTCTGCAATCTGCATTAATTTCTGGCGCACGTAGCGCGGTACTTTGTTATGACTACTCACCCTTGGATAATCCATTGGCCAGAGCATTAACTTACTACCGTTAGGATAAAGTTCTTCGTATTCTGCGCCATTGTCGTAAAGAGAACGATCTTCTTGGTTGGGGAAAAAGCTTTCCGCCGATGCACCTTCAGCTAAGAGCAAGGTGTGGTTGGCTAGTTCCACATGATAGTATGCAAATGTCTCAGTAGGTTCGGTTTTGATAATAGAAATATCGTTAACTAACGCACCCGCATTGATTAGTAATCCATCAACTAGAT
>JBCBIN010000485.1:0-2807 GCA_038524555.1 Cyanobacteria bacterium J06623_7
AATGAATCTTTTCTAATTACATTAGTTTAAACTATTGATTTGCCATAGTTTTGCGTAAGGTCAGTTCATGACATTCCCTAACCCATCAAAATTACGTTATCAATCACGTGGATAATGCCGTTATCAGCTTCAATATCGGCGGCGATTACGGTGGAGTTTTTGACTTCAAAGGTATCATCCTGACAGTTGATGGAAATAGGCGAACCTTCGAGGGATTCAACGGAGTCAATTTGGCTCAAATCGGCTTTAGTCAGTTTGCCGGCAACGACGTGGTACTTCAAAATTCGACCTAGCTGGGGTGGATTCTGGACGAGGGTTTGTACCGTACCGGGGGGGAGTTTGGCAAAAGCAGCATCATTGGGGGCAAAGACAGTAAAAGGACCGGGACTCTGTAGGGCTTCAACTAAATTTGCAGTCTGTACCGCCGTTACTAAGGTGCTAAATCCTTCCGTTCCTACTGCGATCTCGACAATACTGGCCATAATTTTGAATTTATTTTCGATCTAAGTCAGTAGAATACACCAAATCTGGTCAAATTAACTAGCACTCCTACAGAGTGGCTAGCTCAATCTAAACTTAAACTGGAATAGAACAATATTTACCTTACTCCATTAGGAATGCGATCGCTTATAGCTTCTAGCTCTTAACCAGCTATTCTAATTTCCAGTTTGTACAGGACGTAATAAGTAATTCCACTTTATTAAACATCAAACGTTTGGATTGATTGATTAAAGGAAAAGGGTCAGAAAGAAAAGGAGAAGATCTGACTTATTTTTTAGTTTTCTATCACTTTGTTTATCTAGGTAGATCTACTAGCGAGCGCCATGATGTAGAACTCTGTGGTGTGGACTTTTATGATGGGGGTCATGGTTATTGTGATGAATCCGACGCTGATGTCCGCTACTGTCATAATGAACTCGATCGTGTTGTTGGTGATGACCGTGATGAACCTGAACCCGACCATGGCGTCTATGCTGATGCCCGCTACTATCATAATGGACTCGATCGTGCTGTTGGTGATGACCGTGATGAACCCGACCATGGTGTCTGCGATTACGACGGTTGATTTGACGGTGCTGCCCGTGATGCCAGGAGTTTCTCAGGTGTCTTCGTTTTTGATGATGCTGATGACCGTGATGAGAGCGGACTTTATGATGCGCGCCCTGGCCAAATAGAACGCGAATAACAGGAGTTCCTGCTCGTACAGTCGTTGCCGTACTGAGGCTTAATAGAGTAGCAATTACTAAGGTGCGAAGTTTCATGTTAATTACTTAGATAAACAACAGCTAAAGTTAAAAATTTAAAGAGCCGTCCGCGTCCGGTTCGATGTTTCTATTCTGACGAGCTTACCTGAGAATGTGCTGATTATTGCTTGAGCATTATCTCAACTTAGGCATAACTCAGAATTGAGAGCTAAATTTAAATAATTGACCCGATTGCTTGCTTTCTTGTTCCCCGCTGCACAAAGTACTGTCAGAAATATAGTGCCGGGGTTCGATCTATTTCACCTGGCGATCGAGTACTGTTTTAGTACTGACAAATAAAAACTTACATGAAATTTGGTCTTCTCTGTCCTCCCGGTACGGGACACCTAAACCCTATGAGTGCGTTGGGTTACGAACTGCGCCAGCGAGGACATCAAGTTACTTTATTCGGTTTGCCCGATGTCGAATCCTATGCCGTGGCTGCCGATTTAGAATTTTTTCCCATTGGCACGGCTAAATATCCTCCCGGTAGTTTAAAGCGATCGCAAGCTCGTTTGGGCAAGTTAAATGGTATTCCTGCCTTGTTATATACAATTGATTTATTTCGCCAGGGCACTGCCGCCGTTTTAGCCGAGATGCCTGCTGCCTGTCAGCAAACTGGGGTAGAAGCATTACTTATCGACCAGGTTTTATTGGAAGGTTCTACCATCGCCGAATATCTCAACTTGCCTTTTATTACCATCTGTAACGCCCTCATACTCAATTCCGAACCCCAGGTTCCGCCAACTCTATTAGGCTGGAACTACGATCCCTCCTGGTTGGGGCAACTCCGCAACCAAATAGGCACAAATTTATTAAAGCTAGCTGGTGCGCCGGTACAGCTAATCGTCAATCAGTATCGCCGCCAGTGGCATTTGCCCCATATTTCTAGTCAGGAACCGCTAGAAATATGGTCGGATAGAGCTATTATTAGTCAGCAACCTCCATCATTTGAGTTTCCACGCCAGGAACTACCCGCTTATTTTCATTTTGTTGGTTCGTTTGCCAATAATATTGCTCGGGCAGAAATTCCTTTTCCTTGGGATAAGCTCTCTGATAAACCTCTCATCTATGCTTCCCTGGGCACGATTCAGAACCAGATATTTAAAGTATTTATCCAGATTGCCTATGCCTGTCTGAATTTGGACGTTCAGCTCGTGATTTCTCTAGGGGGTGCTAGCGAAGCATCCGCACTAGGTTATGTTCCCGGTTCGCCTATTGTAGTCAAAGCAGCGCCACAGCTAGAATTACTCCAGCGCGCTAGCCTGTGTATCACTCATGCCGGAATGAACACTACCCTAGAATCTCTCAGTAACGGCGTACCCATGGTTGCAATTCCTATTACTAACGATCAGCCAGCGGTAGCAGCCAGGATTGCCTATACTCAAACCGGGGAGGTAGTAGAACTCAATAAATGTACAGTAGATAGTTTGAGAACCGCTATAACTCGAGTTTTAGCTCAACCTAGATATCGTCAAAATGCTCTCAAGCTTAAGGCAGAAATCGAACAGGCGGGAGGTGCAACAGCGGCAGTAGATATTATTGAAGCTAAAATTTAACAGG
>JBCBIN010000486.1:0-2795 GCA_038524555.1 Cyanobacteria bacterium J06623_7
AGCTAAACCAGTTCAATGTTTCTTACCCAGGTTTGCTCGTGGAGTTAATGTTAACAACCAAGTATAGGTCAGCTAATTTTTTAGCTCGCGCATTTAGGCTATCGCCACGGTATCGTTTTCTCGGTTACCGATTTCAAGCCAGCTTTATCTGTTTATGGTGCTGTTTGTTACTCTTACTCAGCGGCTGTAGCCAGCAACAACAGAGCAATACTGGGGCGACGAAAATCACTTTTTGGCACGGTATCAATCCGCCAGCCAACCGCGAAGTTTTTCAAGGCTTGGTCGATAAGTTCAATCAGCGCCATGCTGAGATAGAGGTAGAAGCGTTATATATCGGTCAACCAGATACTCAGCTACCCAAAATTCTGGCGGCGATCGTTAGCGAACAGCCTCCGGATGTACTCTGGTACGTACCGCAAATAGCGGGAAAACTAAATCGCCTCGGCGCTCTCCTACCCTTAACCAACTGGCTTAATCCCTCGCCCCTCAAAGCAGAAATTGACCCGGCAATGTTTGATTCGATGGAGTTAGACGGAGATATTCTATCCGTACCCTTTGCCACCAATAACGCCGCCGTATTTTATCGTCCCAACTTATTCCAACAGGCGGGCATCACCCAACTGCCTCAAACCTGGTCGGAGTTACAGCAGACAGCGACTAAATTAACCCAAGACCGCAACGGGGATGGTCGCCCAGAACAACACGGCATTTTTCTATCTCTAGGCAAAGGAGAATGGACGGTCTTTACCTGGCTACCCTGGCTATATAGCGCTGGGGGCAGTTTACTCCAGCAGGGTCAACCTAACTTAGTTAACCAAGGAGCGATCGCCGCGTTACAGTTTGGGGAGGATTTAGTTCGCTCTGGCGTGGCGGTATTATCTCCTCCCGAACGAGGTTATGAAATTGATGATTTTATTGCCGGGAAGGTAGCAATGCAAATCACTGGGCCTTGGACTCTAGCACAGCTGAAAGCGACGAATATTGACTACGATGTCTTTCCCCTTCCCCGGGCGCAAACCCCCGCAGCAGTGGTTGGTGGCGAAAATTTATTTGTCTTTAAAACCAATTCCCAGCGAGAACAAGCCAGCCTACAATTTCTCGAATACGTGTTGAGTGAAGAATTTCAAACCGCCTGGGCGCTACAGACGGGCTATCTTCCCGTCAATCTTAAATCTCAGCAGAGCCAAGCCTACCAAGACTTTGTGACGGCTAATCCTGTAATTAAAGTATTTCTCCAGCAGATGAGCTACGCTAAATCCCGTCCGATTATTCCTGAATACAATCGCCTCTCAGAAAACTTTGGTCGAGCAATTGAAGCCAGTTTACTGGGCAAGCAAACCCCCGCAGCCGCTTTAAGGCGATCGCAACAGCGTTTGGAATTAATTTTTAGTAACTAGAAACCATGGTTAATTGTTAAAAAGCGAGCGCCATCAACTATAGCTACCCTGCTTTAGCTAAGATTCTTTCTCCCTGAGTAACCAATTTTAAAGCTTCCTGATATTGTTCGTCTGCTTCACTGGCGATTTGACTATAGGTAATCGGCTGTTGCGACACCACATCATCGGGCATAATTCCTAACTTGTTAATGTCGGTATGGTTGGGAGTTTCATATTTCGCCACCGTTACTGCCAAACCCGCACCGTCGGGTAACTCAAACAAAGATTGAATCAATCCCTTACCAAACGTTTTCTCGCCAACCAACAAGGCTCTACCGTTATCCTGTAATGCTCCAGCCAAAATCTCACTGGCGCTAGCCGTACCCTGATTGACTAAAACTACTAGGGGATCGTCGGTCAGAATCTCGCTATTAGAATCAAAGCTACCTAAACCACCCTGACGATTGACGGTGTAGACAATCGTGCCATCTTCTAGCCACATTCGCGCAATCTCTACCCCCGCCTGTAACAAGCCCCCGGGATTGTTTCTCAGGTCGAGAATATAAGCCTCTGCACCCTGCTTTTCTAGCTCGTTAACACCATGGGCAATTTCGGCAGCAGCATTGGCGCTAAACTGATTTAAACGCACATAGCCAACTTTTTTATCGGTATTCGTATCTAAGGCTGTATAAACAGGATTGAGAGAAATGCGATCGCGGACTATTTCGACATTACGCGGTGGGGCATTCTTGGCTCCACTCGACTGGATTCTGATCGATACTTTAGTGCCCGTTTGACCCCGCATCATTGCCGCTGCTTCGTCGAGGGTAATAGTTTTGGCATCCACGCCGTCTATCTCTAAAATGCTATCTCTCGGTTGAATACCCGCTGCTTCCGCTGGAGAACCCGCCAGGGGAGAAATAACCTCAATTAATTTAGTTTCAGGATTGATGTTAATCTGTAGCCCCACTCCCGAAAGTTCACCAGAGGTATTGACCTGTAGACTGTGATACTGCTCTGGTCTGAGTAATCTCGTAAAAGGGTCGTCGAGAGTAGCCAGCATCTCTTCAATTACATCATAGGTTTCATTGCGATCTCGCAAGGGCTTTTTCACATATTTCTCTCTTAGTTTCCACCAGTTTTGATGATTGTGAGTTTCATCTAGGTAAGACTGATTGACAATCCGCCAAGACTGTAGCAATAGCTTTTGCTCTTCCGTAAAGGCGATCGCTTCGCTGGGATAGTAACACCACGAGGCAACCCAAAACAGGGCAATCAGGACGAGGGAAAAAACTTTCTTAACCATAGGAGAGATATTCTGTATAGCAGTATCTTGACTATAACTATTAACTTAGAATTAGTATTTCTTAATTAATTGTTACATACTAGCGGAGATTGTTTGAGGCGGTACTTAGCCCC
>JBCBIN010000487.1:0-2791 GCA_038524555.1 Cyanobacteria bacterium J06623_7
TTGGCTTTAATGGCGTTAATCTGCCGGACTTTCTGGCTCCCTATCTGGGCTTTTTACGTAATTTTGGCGTGGGTTTCCTGGGCTTTACGGTCAACGTTGGTATCAGTCAGAAGTACGCGACCTTCGGTATTTTGCTCTTGCTTTTGATTGCTTGGTTTACTCCCAACACCCAGCAGTGGATGGGTAAATATAACCCTGCTCTCACCGAGCCCGTAGAATACTATAAACCAGAATGGCAGCAAAAATTCTGGCAGTACTTATCGTGGAGACCAAATAAAATTTGGAGCATCATTATTGCCGGCTTGACCTCTCTTTCACTGTTGTGTTTTTCCCGGGTTAGTGAATTTCTTTATTTCCAATTTTAGTTTTTAAACCGTATACTTACTCTTAACTGGAGAAAATGAACATCAAAAGTACTACAGAAGAATTTTTTAGATTGGGTAAACGCGCCGCACCAGTAATGTCCGTCCCTAAAACCGAGCGCCAGACAAAAAAGTCAAGGTTTAGTTTTGGTATCTACGGACTGGTAACTTCTTTATTGTTAGGATCTGTAGCCGGATTAAACTGGCTGATAGATCCTCTATGGTACAGTCACGGCAATATTTTGACCGGGAAAAATTTTGCTTTTAACGAACGCATAACTAAAACCAACCTGTTTCTAAGAACTAACGAACAAGAAAACTATAACTGCATAATTTTAGGTAGCTCGCGAGTCACAACCTTAAGAGCCTCGGCATTTAGCGATCGCAACTGTTTTAACTATGCTCTCAAGGGGGCAGAAATCCCCGATTTGGTCAGTTATGCTAACTTCCTACAGGAACAGGGAGTGGAGCCAGAGGTAGTTTATCTAGGTATTGATGGCTTCAATTTTGTGGAAAAAGACCGCAAGGAGCAGCCGAACGTATCTATTGCCAGCCTGCAAACTAAATCTCCCTTGGAAGCTTACCTATCGGCAGATGTTTTGCTATTTTCGGCGATGACTCTGCTAGGAGTTAGTCCCGACCCGGGCAATTATTATGATACTGATTTTGAGCCAGTTGATTTTGAGCATCCTCCCATTTATGATGCGAAGTTTTTCAAGCCAGCAGCTCCACAAAAATGTGATTTAGCTGCCGTCGAAACGTATGTTAGCCTACAAGAGTTCTTTCCCCAGGCCAAATTTATCGCCTACGTGCCCCCCAGGTCTGCCTGGAGTATGGTTAACGATACCTACGGTCGAGGCTTGATGGATTGCTATTTAACTGCGTTTCACGAGCTCTCACAAAATTTTGAGGCAATGTACGATTTTTCGATTCCTTCAGCGATTACGAAAAACCCCGATAACACTTTTGACGGCAGCCATTTTTCCGTAGAAACTAACAATCAAATCGCCCACATTTTAGAGGGTAAAGCCGATCGCAACTTTGGCATCAGAATCGACGAATATAGTTTTGCTGATTATCGCCAGACTTATCGTCGTGAATTACGTAATTTTTTGGCAGAAAATCAAGAGCTGCAACGCTGGCAGGAAAGTTCGACCATTTCCATCGATATGGTTAATTAAAAACCCCAACTATCAATAAAATAGTCAGGGAGATAAAGTTACTTGACTGAACTCTATTTATAATTACGATTAAATCTACTTTTAACTCTCATTTGCGATCGCCTTTGCTCAGGAGGAATTGCCAGACTTTGAATCACTTGATTCTGTCTCTCGGTTTCCATGTCGCTTAGCTCGGTATAATCTAACCAGTGGATGCAGTTGACCGGACAGGTATCCCGCGCCTCTTCAATCAATTCTTCCGTGTCGCCGTCCTGATTAAAAACCCTGGCTCGGCCATGTTCTGGCTCAATATAAAAAGTATTGGTCGCTACATGGGTACAGTGCTTGCAGCCGATACAGATATTTTCATCGACGAAAACTCCCCGCTGTCGCCAGATTCCCCCTAACTCTGGCTCAAAACCGTTAGGCTGGCTGGAATCAGCATGATTCATTAAGCACTCCAACGCTGCACGACAAGGCGGATCGAACCATCTTCATTTTTCGCCTGTTCGCTAATAGTGAATCCTTGATTAGCAGTTTCGGCAACTACGGTATGGTAGGCATAGCGCTGAGTAACCCGGCGCAAAAAACCCTCCACTGTGAGGGGCTGACGCCAATATTGTAGGTCGGCAACTAGCTCGTACTCATTACCATTCCAGCAGAATCCAAAATCGTAACCGTTGTCTTGCTCGATCGCGACTTGAGCCTGATGAGTTTGACCTTGATAACCCCGTACCGAACCAGAACCATCTTTCCAATCTAAGTCTAGGTCTTTTAAGGCCGCCTTGAGAGAGTCTAAATTGCGAATCTTGGTTTTGATATTGCTAAAATGTGACATAAATTTCCTCTGTGAAACTAGGATGTTTTTAAAATTTAAAAAATTAAGCTCCCGTGGCTCCCTTACCAATCACTACAGTTGGTCTGGGTTAGGGCATCAGTCGATTTAACTTCTTGTTGATAATAATCAGAAGTCTGCTGGCTAGCGACTACTACACCTAGCTGCTGTTCGATCGCTGCGGTAACTTCTTGACAGCTCGAACCGACGATTCCCGTTACCGTCTCTTTTACCCGTCCATCGGGATAGATAATGAATTCTAATGTTTCCATTTACTTGCTTATTGGCGATCGCCTAGCGTGAATCTTATCTGTTTAGTCTAATTAACTGCTGTTTTTGTTATATCGCTCTCACTACATATGTTGTGAGGGTAAGTCTTAATTCTACGACAATCTTATTAATTATTAATAGTAGCTGAGTTGTTTACTTCTACA
>JBCBIN010000488.1:0-2788 GCA_038524555.1 Cyanobacteria bacterium J06623_7
CTGGTTTTCCCCAAATTACCAGCTTTGAATGCTTCTTTACTGCTTCGATACCTGCTATTCTTTCTTCAGCAATTTCGCCTAAACCAATCCGTTCGAGTTTTTCTAAATCGAAGTTACATATATTCTGCAACTGTAATAAGCTCAAGCGCCGATTAGCAGTAATATTCTTCAAAATATTGACATCAGTATAAATATCATTCAACCCAATTGCCTGAGTCATATCTAACACCTGCATCTTGCCACAAAGCTCTTTAACATTGTCTGTGATTGCCTGTCTCGTACTTTTTACTAACTCCTCGATATCAGCATTTGCCAGCGCAGCCTGTTGTTTTGACTCTGAAGTATGTATTCGCTTCTGTTTTAATAACCAGTCGTGCAGCCGCCGGGATTTATTGGGCTTTTTATCGGTAAAGCTAAACTTCTGATAGACCCCCGTCATGCGAGTTCGTAAAGCCGTCTCTGAAATATGTAGCTCGTCCGCAACTTCTGTTGGACTCTTTTCCGTACTAAACAGAAGCACAAATACCTCTTGCTGTTCGGTAGTCAAATCGTACTGGCGAGCAATTTGCTGGAGAAATTCTGTGTGTAGAGGCTGCATAGACTAGAGAATAATACCTGTCGTCAGTGTAGCGAATTATGGAGTACCACTTTTTAATGACTCGTAAAAATAAATTAGTCTGCTAGAGGTGGTTAAAGGGAAAAGGGGAAGGGTTAAAGGGGAATTTTTTCGCCTAAATTAACTGTAGTCAGTTGATGTCAGTCTGGGTCAGCCTAAGTCAGTATAAGTCCGAGAATTATCTCTCAAATCTGGCTGCGACAGTAGTTGTGTAGTCAATCAATCCAGCTAACAACTATGTTTTTCCATCTGTTTTCTCAGTTCCTATTACGTCTCGTTCGTCTGCTGTTAATCAAGCTAATCGAAATGTTAGCCGAACTACTTCTAAGTAAATTTTGGCAGTGGTTTTGGCAACGATACGGACAGCCGTTACTGACCAGAATTAAACAGCGGTTGATTCTCATCTATCTATGGTGGGTGCTAAATTTTGAGGTAATTCCAATCCAATCAATCTATTTTCTGAGGGTGTCTCGCGATCGCTTATATACAGCCGTTTTCAATTGAATAGACTATGTTTAAAGTTAGCTATCTCGTAGCTATAAGCTATAAGCCATAAGCTTTAGGCTTTATAAACTCAATTAGCTCATGAGGTTTTAGTGAGCTGAAAAGCACTGTAAATTGGCTTTAAACTAAAAGCAGTTGTTCGAAGTAAGAAGTATCTCATCATGAACTCCCTTAATACGCCCAAAAAATCGGCATTAGTGCAGCTAATTAACTGGATTTTTCGTCCGCTAGATTTCTTAGAAGAATGCGCCCAGCGGTATGGAGACACCTTCCAACTCAATTTACTCGGATTACCACCTTTTACGGTAGTGAGTAATCCTCTGGGTGTCGAAGAAGTTTTGAGCGTAGATGCTAGAAAGTTCGATGTCGGGCGTACCAATTATTTAGCCGCCAGTTTATTGGGGGAAAATTCGCTAATTTTATTGGATGGTAAAGAACATCGTCGTCAGCGCAAGTTAATGATGCCCCCTTTCCATGGCGAGAAAGTTAAGTCTTATGCAACCACGATTTGTCAGATTACCGATCGCATAACTAGTCAGTGGCAACCGGGTCAGGCGTTTAAGTCGCAAGAAACGATGCAGGAGATTACTCTAGAGACAATTTTACACGTTGTCTTTGGTTTGAGTGAAGGCGATCGCTACCAACAGATAAAAGCCCCTCTAATTGATTATGTAACCCTGACCGATTCTCCATTAAAGGCTAGCGTGATTTTCTTTTCTCCACTCCAGCAAGATTGGGGCGAATGGAGTCCTTGGGGCAGACTTATGGGACGCAAACGTCAGATTTATGACCTACTACAGGCGGAAATCGAAGAGAGGCGGGCTAACTCGGACTGGACTGGGGGTGACGTACTTAGCTTAATGATGTCTGCCACAGATGAAACAGGAGAAGGCTTAAGCGACATTGAACTAAAAGACCAAATGATGACCCTGCTGGTTGCCGGACACGAAACTACCGCAACTTCTTTAGCCTGGGCTTTATATTGGGTGCATAAGCTACCGGAGGTTAAGCAAAAACTTTTAACAGAGTTGTCTAGCCTCGATATTGATGCCGATCCTCTAGGAATATCCCGCTTACCCTATCTATCTGCTGTCTGTAACGAGACGCTGAGAATTTACCCCGTAGCGGTGATGGCTTTTTTGCGTTACGCCAAGTCTTCCATTGAGGTAGAAGGAAACAAGTTTAGCACCTCAGATTTACTCGCCCCCGCAATTTACCTGACTCATCATCGAGAAGACATCTACCCCGAACCCAAACAATTTAAGCCCGAACGATTTCTCGAACGCCAGTATTCTCCCTATGAATTTTTACCCTTTGGTGGCGGTAGTCGCCGCTGTATTGGCTATGCCTTAGCTTTACTAGAAATGAAATTAGTTCTCGCCAAAATTATCACCACCTGGGATTTAAGTTTAGCTAGTGATCGCCCTACTCTCCCTACCCGTAGAGGTGGAACCATTGCCCCCAACAATGGCGTACCATTAGTTTTAAATGGCGATCGCACTGCCAGCCGTTTTTAATTGATATAGACTTAACGTTTAAGATTAACTTGCTCTTAGATTTAGGTTAGCTATAAGCCATAAGTTTTAAGCTTAAAGCTTAAAGCAATCACTGTAAAGTATGAGTATTCAGCTAAAGGTTGATTCGACTGAGTTTTGGACGAGCTTAAAA
>JBCBIN010000489.1:0-2765 GCA_038524555.1 Cyanobacteria bacterium J06623_7
ATACTACCTTTTGATGACTTTCGAGAAAGAGTAGATTTAGCTGTTAAACAAACGTCCTAACCTATACTTCGATTGCTATAAATACCCGGGATGTCGATTCAATTACTATCGGCATAGAGGAAATAGATCTGAGTGCAGTCGAACAGCTAGTAGATGAAGGACAACTTAGGGCGATCGCTAGAACCCTGGTATATCTCAAGCATAAATACGCCGGACAAGGACTGACTTTAACAGCCATACTAGAACGGTTAGAAGCAGATTTGAGCCAAGGGAGTTTAGATATAGTAACCGACTATCTCCAGGGAGACTTAGCCCAATTTCGTACCTTAGAGCTTGCCGCTACCTTGAATAGATTGAGAAGTCTACGGGTTACTAAATAGATTATATAGTCGCTCCAATTAATTTCCGTATCCTCTAAGTTATTAGTCCGGGGTACTGGGGATTAGGAATTAGGGATTGGGCAATCAATAATAGTACAGATTAACGGGCTGGTTTCTATTTGGAATCACTATAGATACAGCTAATAAAACGACCATCTAGTTTGCTAAGGCTAACCCATAGATTTGCTCGTACTGCTGAATTATTTGCCGGAGGTCATAATCTTGTATTTTAATCTTGGCTCGATCTGCCATGGTTGCCAAGTTTGCTGCATTGTCTCGTACCTTAATCGCTCCTTGGGCTAAAGCAGCAATATCCCCCACATTTACGAGTAAGCCACAGCCATCTGCCAGTAAGTCCCTAGTGCCTCGGATATTAGAACCAATTACGGGAGTATTCAAACACATCGCTTCCATCAAGCTGCGGGGTAAGCCCTCCTGCTGAGAAACTAACAAGACAGCATCTGCGGCGCAAATTAGGCTAGGAATATCTTCGCGGTAGCCCAAGAAATGCACCTGTTTCTCGATACCCAACTCCTGGGCAAGTGCCTCGATCGCAGGTCTGGTTTTACCTTCTCCTGCCAGGGCTAGATGAAGTTGGGGCTTAGCTGCTGTGGCTAGGGCTTTAAGCAAATCTTGATGGCGTTTACGCGGGGTAAATTCGGCAATGGTCAGTAAGAACGTATCATCGACTGACAAACCTAAATCTTGCCTGATGTGAGCGATACTTTCTGGGGTGACTCGTTCTACCGCATAATAATCAATGTCCACGCCAATCCCCGGAGTATAGAAAATGCGATCGCTCGGTAGAAAATTATGTTTTATGGCTGCGGCTTCGTCTTCCCGATTAATGACGATTAAATAATCCGTCCAGCGACCAGCCAGTTTTTCCAGCGACCAGAAAATTGCATTTTTAACTCTGTTACCACCCTGATAAAAATGAAAACCATGGGCAGTATAAATAACTTGCGTCTGGCGATTATTTCTTAAAGCATAGCGCGTAACAAAAGCAGCTATAGGAGTATGAACATGTACCAGGTCGTATTCTTCCGCCGCCACAACCTCTCTAACTCGTTTCGCTCCTGCTAGTAAGTTGCGTGGGTCAAAAACATTACGCGACCACTGAATATCATAAAGGCGATCGCAAGCAGCAGCACAATCTCGATCGCCTAAAATTCCTTGTGCCATACCGTCTACCTGCCAACCTAGCTGCCTAAAATGCTCGATAAAAGGCAATAAGAAACCGCGCATCGTAATGGGAACGGTGGTAACAATTAATAGCTTGGGCATGCTGGCTAAGGCTAATTTGATAATCTCAATCTTTGACCTTGACTGTGTTGAGATTCTAATTCAAGACTATCTTAGTTGTTTTATGCTCTTATGACTTAGAGCTTATGGCTTAGAGCTTAGAGCTAAAGACAAATTATGCCAATTTCCAATTCAAACTAAACCTACTTATTAATTCTTGAAACAGATAAAACATCTAGATTCAGAGCAAGTTACTATGGCTCTTAGAGTTTTTCTGCAAGTCTAGTTAACCCCCTCATGGTAGATAGTCATTCCGCCGCCGAACACTTTCGAGAATTACAAAATCAGTTACGAGAATGGACTAAATCGCCGGAAGAAGGGCAACTGTGGCAGAGCGTCGATATTTTTGACCAGGATAACTACGATATTTTAGTTATTCCCTCCTTTAGTGTCGATCAGCAGGTAGGAGATAAGGTAACGGGATTTCTTCACTACGAAGAGAGGCTGTTATTTTCGTTAATTCGCCTCCGTAATCCATTAACGAGGGTAATTTATATCACCGCCTTACCTCTCTGTCCGATTGTGATTGACTACTACCTCCAGCTATTACCGGGTATCCCTTTTTCTCACGCGCGCGATCGCCTATTATTAATCAGCACCTATGATGGTTCTCTCAAGCCTCTAACGCAAAAGATTTTAGACCGCCCCCGTTTGGTAGAAAAAATTCGTCGGGCACTACGTCCCAATAAATCTTACATGGTCTGCTATAACTCAACCGATTTAGAGCAGCAGCTCTCCCTAAAGCTGGAAATTCCTTTGTTAGCAGCCTCTCCTGAAGCTCTAGCCTGGGGATCTAAAAGTGGTAGCCGGCGTATTTTTGCCGAAGCGGGAATTGCTCACCCCGACGGTAGCTATACCGTGAGAAATGTTGAAGATTTAGTAGAAGAACTATATCAGCTATGGAGCCGACAGCCAGAACTTAAACGGATTGTGGTCAAGCTCAATGAGGGATTTTCGGGGGAGGGTAATGCCATCCTCGACTTAAGACAGATTTTAGACTGTAGCCCAGCTCAGCAGAGTGAAGCAGAAACCAAAGCAGCATTAGAGCGACAGTTAGCCACCATGAATTTTCAGGGAGCC
>JBCBIN010000490.1:0-2764 GCA_038524555.1 Cyanobacteria bacterium J06623_7
AGATTAAAATCGGATTTTAATCTTAATTTGCAAGTTATCAAGATGAAAGAGTGGCTAGCCAAGGTACAAAATTCTGCGTGGCTGGCTAGCAGTTCTCTCGATACTCGTTACGCTCTGGTCGAAGCCTGTCTAATCGGTCTATTTTCTGCCGCCGCAGCGGTAATGCTCAAGCAGGGTATTGGTTGGCTAGGAGGTTGGCGGGTACAGACGGCCAACACTGTCGGGGGCAAGATTGCTCTCCCCTTGATTGGTCTTGTATTGGGAACTCTCGCGGGGGGAATTATCCAGTTTTTGGCACCGGCAGCGGCAGGAGGGGGAATTCCCCAGGTCAAGGCGGCTTTAGCTAAACATCCCGTCACTCTCAATTTACGCGTGGCCATCGTCAAAACCCTAGCAACTATTCTAGTGGTGGGAGCGGGGTTTACTCTCGGTCGTCGCGGGCCTACGGTTCATATCGGGGCGGCTTTAGGAGCACAGGTAAGCCGTTGGATTCCTAACTCCCCCACCAATCGACGACAAATGATTGCCGCTGGGGCGGCGGCGGGACTAGCTGCGGGGTTTAATACCCCGATTGCAGGAGTTCTGTTTGTCGTCGAAGAGCTAATGCGGGACATTTCTGGTCTAACTCTAGAAACGGCGATCGCGGCTTCTTTTACTGGGGCGGTAGTCTCGCGTATCTTTAGCGCTACGGATATTAATGTACCTCTCTCGGTAATCGATTCGGCGCGTCGAGGTAGCTTTGCCGTTCCAGAAATTCCCTTCTATGTCTTACTAGGAGTCCTGGCAGGAGTTCTGGGAGGCGTGTTTAATCGTTCGATCGTCCGAGGTCTGAAGTTTAGTCGTCGTCTTCCCCTGGCCATGCCTCTCCGGATCGGTCTTGCTGGGCTAATTTCAGGCACGATTGTTGCTTGGCTACCAGCTTTTTTTCAGGATAATGCTGGTTTGCGAGAGTTATTAATTGCCGGACAGTTGACCTGGCAGACTACAGCCCTAGTTTTTGTGACTCAGTTTGTCCTCACTATTTTGGCCTACGCGGCGGGGGCACCGGGGGGACTGTTTGCTCCGGCTTTAGTTTTGGGTTCGGCTTTGGGCTATTTAGTGGGCTTAGCAGAGGTCGCCTTAATTAGCTCGGAATCTCCCTATACTTTTGCTCTAGCGGGAATGGGCGCGTTTTTTACCTCTGTGGTGCGGGTTCCCGTGACGGCAATTATCATCGTCTTTGAGATGACTGCCGATTTTAATCTGGTTCTGCCTCTGATGATTTCTTGTGCCGTGGCCTATATCGTTGCCGAAAGCGTCTCTAAGGGTTCTCTCTATCAACATATCTTAGAAGCCAGCGGCATCGAACTAACGGAAGATAATCCCCAACATGATTTCATGGCCGAGTTAACCGCCAATGACGTAATGCAGTCTAAGGTGGAAACTCTACCCAGTAATTTATCTATTCCCGAATTAGTTAAAGCCATGTCTCGCTCCCATCACCGTGGTTTTCCCGTAGTGGAGTCAGGCAAGCTAGTGGGTATAATTACCCAATCTGATATTCCTCAAGACAATAAGCAAACCATGCCCCTGCTGCTGAGGGATATTATGACGACTCAGCCTATTTCCGTCGCCCCCGAAACTTCTCTGGCGGATGTTTTATATTTGCTCAACCGCTACCAGCTATCTCGTCTCCCCGTTACGGAAGGCTACAAACTGCTGGGCATTATTACCCGCAGCGATATCATTAAAGCCGAAGCCAAAATGCTAGGTTGCGATCGCCAGTCCCAGACTTTTCTCGAACCCTCTTATCTTGTCTATCAAAGCCGCTCTCCCGCTACGGGTCAAGGCAAAATTTTACTGCCCCTGGCTAACCCCGAACACATCGACTCTTTAAAGCTAATTGCCGGAGCGATCGCTAAATACCACCAGTATGAAATTGAGTGTCTGCGGATTCTCCTCGTGCCCCAACACGTTCATCCCGCCCAAGCAGCGGTAGATACCCAGAAAGAACGTCAGCTCATGACCACTTTAGAAACCTGGGGGCGAGATTTGGGCGTGCCCTTACATACGCAAATTCGTGTGGCTACAGAAGTCGGCGAGGCCATTTTAGAAACGATCGCTAGAGAACATATCGATCTGCTGCTCATGGGTTGGAAGGGTAAAAGCTCGGGCATCGAAACTATTTTTGGCAACGTGGTCGATTCTTTAATCCAGCAAGCTCCCTGCGATCTGATGCTAGTCAAGCTTGGTAGCGGCGACCATAGTTTTCCCCAGCAGCCCCGTCTACGGCATAAATGGCTCATTCCCACCACCGGGGGTGATCGGATTAATAAGCTGCTGCAAATTTTGCCCGCCCTAGCTGCCTCCAACGAGATTCCTCCCAAAATTCAGCTCTGCCAGGTGTCTGACCCAGATCGAGCGTCGGGTTTTAGTGCTGATTTTAAACAGGCGGCGGCACTACTACAAACTCACCTCAGTTGTCCGATCATTCCCCTCTTTGTGGCTCATGCTTCCGTATCCCAGGCAATTATCGACTTAACTCAACGCAAAAAGTATGGCTTGGTTGTATTGGGGGCTAGTAATGAGAGCCTGTTACAAAATGTGGTTAAAGGCAATATTCCTGAAGCGATCGCCCGTCATGCTCATAGCACCGTAATTATTTTTCGTCTTTCTGCTAAATAGCCTTGTTTTTCCCTTAGAAATTTCTCTCTTGCTAATGGAGTATTTAAATACTCGGCCTAAACGCTTCTAGATATCTTCAGAGATAGCTAGAAGCGTTTAG
>JBCBIN010000491.1:0-2752 GCA_038524555.1 Cyanobacteria bacterium J06623_7
TGAGAAAAGCAAGATAGTTGCCTTTGGCTCTGGCTATACCCAAATTATAGCTAGCGCTCACGCCTAAATTTAAATGTCTTTCATGGGTCAGATAATGAATGTGGTGGGGATAGAGTCGTGCATAATTGTGGGCTAGTTCACGACTATGATTTGTCGAACCATCATCGACTAAAAGTAGTTCCCAACAATCGTAATCTTGGGCAAGGACACTCTTAATGGCTGCTTCTAAGTTAATTACAGAAACATTATAAAAAACGAGAACAACTGAAATTAGACTTGCCTGTTCGGTCATCATCAGCACGATCTTAAGATAGTGATTAAATTGGAATCGAGAATTTTGCCAATTAGTCAGCCAAGATAGTCGGGAGTCACTTTCTGTCGGTATCTACAACAAAAACTTGCGAAGCGTTACCTAGGGAAATTTTGCCACCCAGTCGTTTTTCATCCACATGTAGTGTAATCTGTTTCCTTAAGCCTCAGAATTAATGAATTTAAAAATTTAAACTTTCAGTTTTCTAGAGATGGATTAAGGTCAGCAGCAGCAAGTTGATAGTTCGCGGTGGCGATAGTTTTCAGTACGGCTTGATAGTAGAGTAAGGTAATACCCTGCCAGCTAAACCGAAGGGCATTTTGCCTTGGTTGTCCCTGGCACCAGGAATTTTCCAGAGCGAGCTGTAATGATGCGGCATAGAGAGGAATATCAGTAACCTCACAGGTAATGCCGGCATTGCCAATTAAATCTCGATTAACCGGGTTGTCTGTCGCAACGATAGGTAAACCACAGGCCATTGCTTCGACATATTTTAAACCGCGAGTTTCTTGTCGGGCAGCAGAAGTAAAAATACTGCCGCTACGATATACCAGAGGCATTTGAGCATAGGCAAAAGACCTAATTTGGAATCGCTCTGAACCCAATAGACGATCACCCAAAGCCTGAAAATAATCTCGGTCGTTTCCCTCACCACAAATTAAAAGACTGGCCTGGGGGAGACGAGCCACAGCTTTGATGGTTAACTCAATTCGGCGATCGCCGTGACGGTCTAAATTAGCCACGCTGATGATAGTAGGCTGGGTTAAACCCGTAGAGATCGCTTTTCCCTCGGGAGTAAATTCCGTCGGGTCGATCCCAAAAGGAATAGTTTCCAAAAGCTGTTGGGGAGCAAGACTATGAACGTGTTGGGCGACAACGGGATTGAGGGCAATCAGGCGATTGGGTTTCAATGCTAAATGACGTTCTATACTCTTGGGGCGAGGAATAAAATTACGGTGTTCGGTAAACAAAATTGGGGTTCCTCGGGCTGCGCGAACGCAGTTTGCCACTAGTAATCCAGCATAGCCATTTTGGGGCATGAGTAAGTCGGCGGGATGGTTTAAAAGGTAGGTAATACAGGGTAGAAAATTGACCATCTTTTCGAGGGATAGCTGAGGCTGTTTAAACCAGCGATGCATCATATTGAATACCGACGAGTTGGTCAGACCGCCACCACCGGCAATTAGAGAATCGAGGGGGCGGCTAAAAGAGCCACATTCGGCTCCAGACAAAAGCTCCACCTCAAAGTAGTTATCCAGACGACGAGCTAGATCCACCGCAAAAATAGCGGCATTATTGTTCCAGTCAATTCCCGCTTGAGGATGAATCACGACTATCTTCGGCATTTTATCCTCCTTATCAATCTATTAGTTGACTAATTACGAACGGGCGATCGCCCTTTTAATCTTTGCCCTGCCGTTTGACCCAGCTGTTACGCCAAAAGCCAATGCTGTCCTCTTCCTCCAGCATCCAGTCGATGATATTTTGACCGTAGGTTCTAACTTTATGAACGACGAACTCAAGTCTTTCGCCTGTTGTTTGCATCAGCAGCAGTAAATGACCATAGCGATCGCTTTGACGATAGGAAAGAACAAAAACCAACCAGCGCAAACGGCAAAATTCCCCAGTTAGCGATCGCCAAAGATCGTGTTCTAGAGCTTGATATAGATAGTTGAGTGCCACAGCCGCGTCTGGATGCTTATGGTAGAGAGTCTGCTCGGCTAAAAATAAACTGGCGTAGCCATAGCTAAGATGCTTCTGGGTCGATCTTTCCGGTGGCAAACGAGCATATACTTTTTCAATCGCAATCTGGAGGTCTTGCTCTAGCTGGCAACAGTCATAACGTGAACCTGTGGGATACTGGCGAAAATAAACCAGGGGTTCGGGAACTGCCCGAAAGGAATAATAACGCCCTAGTCTAATCCACATCTCCCAATCGGGAATTACGGCTATGTCAGGGTCAAATAAGCCCGCAACCATAAAACACTGGCGACGAACCATCACGGTAGAAAGATTCAAACGATTCTGAGCTAAAATTTCCCCTCGAAAACCTAAATCTTCCCGTGTCAAGCCTGGGTGGAAACCGCCTTGCTCAATGGGCTTGCCAGTTAAATGACCTTGCAGATCGATAGAAATAGAATAAGAATGAACCAATCCTAATTCTGGATCGCGATCGAAAGCGCTAATTTGCTTGGCTAATTTTTGAGGATGCCATAAATCTCCTGGCTGAATAAAGGCGATGTATTCACCTCTAGCTTCTTTAATGCCGAGATTAAATACCGTAGCTAGGTTGAGCTGACCCTGTAAAATAAATCGCAAACGACTATCGGGCTGGCGCTTAAACCAAGAACGAATCTGCCGACAATCATCAGTAAAAACTAATATTTCAAAGTCGGTTCTTGTCTGTTGCAGAATACTGTCAATCGTCGCGGGCAAATAGCT
>JBCBIN010000492.1:0-2749 GCA_038524555.1 Cyanobacteria bacterium J06623_7
ATGCTTATTTAATAGGAATTGATTCTCTTAATCTTACTCTAAGCATTTTTACTTACTGCAAAAGTGGGATGCTCCCGGTTTGTGCCTTATCGCTACGGGCTGTTTGTCCCCTATCAATAAATCCCACCAGCCAAATCTCATCGCCAAAATATGGTCTAATTCTCTCGTTCCCTCATATTGCTGATATTCTGCCATATCTACTAAATCAAAAGGAGTCGCATTACAGGCAAATTCAGAACTTTGCAGTAAATGAATTACGCCATGAGAAAAACCCTCTCCGGCATAAACTAGATAACTATCCATCTGCATTGCTGCAATATCCTGTAAAGCATAGGGAATTTTTTCGTCTACCGTTCCCTTAGACCCCTGAAACTTGCATTCTAACGCCACCGCATGATTAGACTTATGGCAAATTACCAGCACGTCAAGACGACGATTTTTGCCGATGATACTTTTGCCGATGCTTATCTCCCGGTACACTTGAATATCTCGCTCGGCGTAATTAGCCACAATATACTCCGCTACCCAATCAGCATATTCGTGACCCTTGAGCATAGTCAGTTTTGGCAATCTAGAGAACTGTTATTACCATAGCCAATTGTCGGTCGTAATTTTGCACTACGGTCAAAAAAGCTGGTAAACAATTGTATTTCAATCATCACAGATAAGAACACCAATCGCTCCAGCCACCGGCATAAAGCTTGGTCTGTTTAAATCCGGCCATGTCTAAGGATAATAAATTAACGCAGGCTGTCACTCCCGAACCGCAGTAAACTATTATTTCTTCTGCTTGTTGATGATTTTGCCATAGCTGTTTTTGATGCTCTAGAGAATTAAGATATCCGGCATCATTACTTACCTGTTTCCAAGGCGAATTTACCGCACCAGGAATACTACCGGCAACGGGGTCAATTGGTTCTCTCTGTCCTAAATAGCGATCGCGATCGCGCGAATCTACTGTAACTATGTTTGCTTGGTTTTGAACGGACTTTACCCGATCTAGATTGACTAACCAGTTTGTCTGGGGTTGCGGCTTAAAACTGCCCTGTTTCGGTTCCGGAATCTTGTTGCTAACAGGATAATTATGTTTCATCCATTCATTCCAACCGCCATCTAGCAAAACTACAGCATTATGCCCCATGTATCGCAGTAGCCACCATAAACGAGATGCAAAAGCAAAGCGTGAATCATCATAAGCCACCACCAGGGTTTCGTCCCTCACAATTCCTAGGCACATTAATTTTGACCCGAGCAAATTTAAGTTGGGTAACGGATGTCTTCCACCGTGTCGCTGTACGGCACTGGATAAATCACGATCTAGGCTGAGATAATATGCCCCGGGAATGTGCCCTTGATGATAAGCTTTCTCTCCCCAGCTAGGATCGGCTAGTTGAAAACGGCAATCGACAATAACGACCTGTGGATTATCTAACTGTGACTTCAGCCAGTCGCGATCGACTACATACTTGATTTGCTGCATCTATGGTTCCCACAATTCTTAGCTTCCCAGCCGAAATGCACCGGGTTATTCCCTAGGCTAACGCACCTGCTTTGGCGACTACTGCCACCCCAATCACCTTAATCTGCTTTTGCTGCAATACTCTAACCGTTTCGTTAACCGTCGTTCCCGTCGTGTAGATATCGTCGATGAGCAATACTGCATGTTTCGGTCTTTTTTCAACTCGTATTGCCTTCCGTAAGTTTCTCTCTCTCGCGGCTTTACTACTCAGATTGAACATAGCTTCTGTGGCTCTGATACGACTCAAGACCTTTGTTTCCAGACGATATCCTGTTAGCTGGCAAAAACTTCTGGCAATAATTTCTGCCTGATTGAAGCCACGCTCTTGCTCCTTGTTTGCATGCATCGGAATGGGCACTACAGAAACTTTTGACTCGGGCTTGCCTAAGTTGTTCTCTTTCCAGGTTTTTGCTAGTTCTCTACCCAGTAAGTTACCTATCTCTGGCTGGCATTGATATTTCATTAAAGCGATCGCTCTTTTTAACTGTCCTTCATATCGTCCCCAAGCACATACAGATTTGGTTTGATAGAGACGCAGGCGATCTTGTTCGGATAGCTTATGACTCGCCAATTTTTGCCAGCAATAAGAGCAGACAGTGTCTTTAGTCGAGCGTTGACAACATTTACAGTGGGATTGCAGAAAAATCGAGAGAAATTGTTCGAGCATAGCTCTAGCTTGCCCAAAATTAACCTCTAGCTTTAAACTGGCTTTTACCCCTGGTATTTGATCACCATTTCTAAGCGAGATAAAGCACTGGTAGCGGATTCTTGTAGATAAGGATCGACAGTCTTATCTTGACTGAGATCGGTTAGAACCTCTATACCTCTGACATCTCCCATCGAACCTAAGGCATTAATCGCTGACATCCGCACCACAATATTGTCGTTGGTTTTAGAAGTCTCGGCTAAAAGGTCAAAAACCGGGGAGCCAATCTCGCCTAAAGCCATTACTGCTGGGATATTTACCACGGGATTGGGATCGTCTAAAGCCTGTTTTAAACCTTGAATCCCTCTGTCTGGCATCGGCACATCAGGATGATTAACGGCAATTTGCGCTAACACCTTGGCACAGCTAGAACGTACCGTAGGATTATCATCATTCAACAAAGCTTCAACTACAGAAGGAACGACATCCGCACCAATTATTCCTAAGGTTTTGACAGCGGCGCGACGAAAAGCAACATCTTCTTGACCGAGAACACTCATTAAGTAAGGAATTGTAGCTTCATC